>NZ_JBYTAH010000014.1:17454-107261 GCF_058787975.1 Cupriavidus sp. FW305-26 | reverse complement strand
CCCGCCACGCCGGGCTGCCACCCGACAAAATCCTTGACGCGTCGCGGCACGCACCGGTATTTTCAAATTCGAATCAGAATTCGAATACGGAGTGCCAATGTCAGCGACCCAATCCGGCTTCACCGCCAACGCCTCCTTTCCCCGTATCGATACCCCCTCGATCCTGCAGCCGCCGCGCCAGCGCCGTGCGCGCGAGACCGAACAGGCCTTGCTGGGCGCGGGCCGCGAACTGCTTGCCTCGCGTGACTTTGCCGCCGTTTCCGTGGCCCAGATCGCCGCGGCATGCCAGGTATCGGTGGGTGCCTTCTATGGGCGCTTCCGCGACAAGATGGCCTATTTCGAGGCCTTGCGTGCGCTGGTCATGGAAGAAACCGCCGCGTCGACTGAGCGCTACCTGGCGCAGGAGCGCTGGGAGGACGTGCCGACACCGGTGCTGCTGGAAAAGGCCACGCGCTTCATGGTGCTCGGCACGCTGGCCAACCGCGGCGTGATCCGGGCATCGCTGCGGCATGCGTCCACGCGGCCCGAGGAATGGGTGCCCCACCGCCAGAGCGGCGAAGCCATCGTGGAGCGCATGGTGCAGTTGCTGGTGCCGCGGCTGGCGATGCCTGCCGACACCGCCGAGGTGCGCGTGCGCTTTGCCATGCAGGCGGTGTTCAGCGTGCTGGTCAATGCCGTGCTCAATGATTCCGGCCCACTGCACCTCGACGACGAACAGATGATCCCGGAACTCAACCGCCTGATGGCCGGCTATCTCGGCGTCCCCTGCGCAGAGCCGGCCTGAGCACACCACCGGCCCGCGCCACCCGCGGTAATGCAGCCAGGCCATGGCTGCCATGAATTGCGCAGCGCTTGCTTGGCTGGCGCGCCGGACCTCCCTAGAATGTGCCCACGCCGGGCGCCGTGCCCGGCGCCCCCGGCCTGCCGCAAAACGACGCGCCGGGCGCAGCCCTATCCGCCTCACGTTTACCGGGACCGCTCATGGCCACGCTTTTCCTCGTCCGGCACGGACAAGCCTCGTTTGGCGCCGCCAACTACGATTGCCTGTCGCCGACCGGCCGCCAGCAGGCGCGCTGGCTGGGCGAGTATTTCCAGGAGCGCGGCGTCAGCTTCAGCCGCGTGGTGTCCGGCACGCTGGTGCGCCAGCAGGACACCGCCAGCGAGATCCTGGCCGGCATGGGTCAGCCGCAGACAGCGATCGTCTCGCACGCGGGCCTGAACGAATACGACGGCGAGGCGCTGTACCGTTGCCACACCGGCGGCGCCGACCACCGCGCGCACCAGAACGGCGACTACAACGACTACTGGCGCACCTTCCGCGCGGCCTACGCCGCATGGACCCAGGACGGGCTGGCCGAGATGCCCGAGAGCTGGGCCGATTTCGGCGCCCGCATTACCGGCGCCCTGGCGCACGCAAGCGAAGGCATGACGCGCGAGGATGCCATCCTGGTGGTGAGCTCCGGTGGCGCCATCGGCCGCGCCACGGCCGACCTGCTTGGCGCACCTGCACAGGCCGCCATCGAGATGAACCTGCAATTCCGCAATACGGCGTTCTGCGAGATCATCGTCGGCCGCGGCGTGCAGCGGCTGCTGAGCTTCAACAACGTGCCGCACCTGGAACGCGCCGACCGGCGCAGCGCAGTGACGTTCGCCTGACGCGCGCGACACACCGCAAACAAGAAAAGCCGCGAAAATCGCGGCCCCCTTTTCCGGCTGCTGGCGCGGGCACTCTGACATGCCCGCGCCGCCGGTCCTTCTCCCTTTACTACTCCTTGCTGCGGCGATCCATGCGCTGCGTGCCTGTGCGGCACGCAGCGACTCTCACAGCTTTACAGGCGCTCGACGATGGTCACGTTGGCCAGCCCGCCGCCTTCGCACATCGTCTGCAGGCCGTAGCGCTTGCCGTGCGTATGCAGCGCATGTACCAGCGTGGTCATCAGCTTGGCGCCCGAGCCGCCCAGCGGATGGCCCAGCGCGATCGCGCCGCCATGCACGTTCAGGCGCGCCGGATCGGCGCCGGTGGCCTTCAGCCAGGCCAGCGGCACCGGGGCGAAGGCTTCGTTGACTTCGAACAGGTCGATATCGCCGATGCGCAGGCCCGCCTTCTTCAGCGCGACTTCCGTGGCCGGCAGCGGCGCTTCCAGCATCACGACCGGATCATGGCCGATCACCGTCATGGCGTGCACGCGCGCCAGCGGCTTGACGCCAAGCTTCTTCAGTCCGGCCTCGTTGACCACCATCAGGCCGGCGGCGCCGTCGCAGATCTGGCTGGCAGAAGCGGCAGTCACGCGGCCGCCTTCGGCGATCAGCTTGACGCTGCCGATGCTTTCCAGCGTGGCGTCATAGCGGATGCCTTCGTCAGTGGTGTGCATTTCACCGTTGGCACCGTCGGCCGTGCGCACTTCCACCGGCAGGATTTCGGCGGTGAAGCGGCCCGACTTGGTGGCGGCGATGGCGCGCTGGTGGCTCTGCAGGGCGTAGGCATCCAGCTGCTCGCGCGACAGGTCGTACTTGCGCGCAATCATTTCGGCGCCGGTGAACTGGCTGAACTGCACGCCGGGATAGCGCGCCTCGATGCCGGGGCTCTTGGGCACACCGAAACCGTTCTTGGCCGGCAGCTGCGACGACAGGCCCATCGGCACGCGCGTCATGCTTTCCACGCCGGCGGCGATGACGATGTCCATCGCGCCCGACATCACTGCCTGCGCGGCAAAGTGCAGTGCCTGCTGCGACGAACCGCACTGGCGGTCCACCGAGGTGCCGGGCACGCTTTCAGGCAGGCGCGAGGCCAGGATGGCATTGCGCGCCACGTTGCCGGCCTGCTCGCCGACCTGGCTCACGCAGCCCATGATGACGTCTTCGACCAGCGCCGGGTCGGCGCCGGTGCGTTCCACCAGTGCGTCCAGCACCTGTGCGGCCAGGTCGGCCGGATGCCAGCCCGACAGCTTGCCGCCCTTGCGGCCGCCGGCGGTACGGACCGCCGCGACGATATATGCCTCTGCCATGTGATCTCCTTGGTTCGGTGCAGGCTGCCGGGGCAGCCATGGTGTTGTCCGGAGTGCCGGCATCTGGCGCCGGCAGTGTCGCTTTGCATTGTTGCGCCGCGGGTGGTGGCAAGCGTCGTCGGAAGCGACGAAGTTTGCCGCAGGCCTCAGGTGCGCGGCGCCAGCACTGCAAAGATTGCGGTCGCGCGCAGCAGGCAGCGCTCGCCACTGACCAGCCGGCAGGTGCCATAGCGCAGGCGCGAGCCGAGCTTGTCGAACTCCACGCGGGCCTCGACCCAGTCGCCCAGGCGCGCGGAATCCAGGTAGTCCAGGCTCAGGTTGACGGTCACCGCGCTTTTGGAGCGCCCGGTTTCCAGCGACATCATCATGCCGATGGCGGTATCGGCCAGCGTCGCCAGCATGCCGCCGTGCGGGATGCCCAGGTTATTCAGGTGACTCTCGTCGATGCGCACCGCCAGCGTGCGGCGCTCCGCATGCAGGTAGAGCTGGCCGAAACCTGCCATGTAGCCGCTCATGCTGCGCAGCGGGACGAAGCCCTCCGGCACGTCCCCGCCGGCAGCTTCGCCCGGCGCGGCGATGGCCTGGGTCATCGCCCGCTCGATTTCAGCCTCGGCCATGGCGTCAGGCAAAGAAGCGCGAGGCCACGCTGAGGTGCTCTCGGCAATCGGCCACCATGCGCGTGATCAGTTCTTCGCAGCTGGGCACGTCGTCGATCAGGCCCACGCACTGGCCGGCGCTGATGATGCCACTGTCGGTCTCGCCCGCCTTGAGCGCCGCCTTGCCGCGCACGCCGGCGACCAGGTGCTTGACGTCCTCGAACTGCGCGCCGCCCGGGCGGCGTTCAATGCTCACCACCTCGTCCGACACGGCGTTCTTGAGCACGCGCGCGGTGTTGTGCAGCGTGCGGAAGATCAGGTTGGTATCGCGCTCGCTGGCCTGCACCAGCGCCTTCTTGACGTTGTCGTGGATCGGCGCCTCGCGCGTGGCGCAGAAGCGCGTGCCCATGTTGACGCCCTCGGCGCCCAGCACCAGTGCCGCTGCCATGCCGCGTCCGTCGGCGATGCCGCCGGAGGCGATCACCGGGATCGACAGCTTGCGCACCGCCTGCGGGATCAGCACCATGCCGGGCACGTCGTCCTCGCCGGGGTGGCCGGCGCACTCGAAGCCGTCGATCGACACCGCGTCCACGCCCAGGCGCTCGGCCGACAGCGCATGGCGCACCGCCACGCACTTGTGGATCACCTTGATGCCGGCGGCCTTGGCGCGCGCGATATGTTCCTTGGGGTTGTTGCCGGCGGTTTCCAGCACCTTGATGCCGCTTTCGATGATGACGTCGAGGTAGCGCGCGTACGGCGGCGGGTTGATCGACGGCAGCAGGGTCAGGTTCACGCCGAACGGCTTGTCGGTCATCTCGCGGCAGCGGCGGATCTCTTCGGCCAGCGCCTCGGGCGTGGGTTGCGTCAGCGCCGTGAGGATGCCCAGCCCGCCGGCGTTGGAAACGGCGGAGGCCATCTCGGCGTAGCCAACCCATTGCATGCCACCCTGGATAATCGGGTAGCGGATGCCAAGCAGTTCGGTGATTCGTGTCTTCATGGTTGTCCCTTTGCTGTCTGCGCCGGCAGGCGCGCGGTAGTGCCGGCCCTGCCGCTTGATCGGGGTCAGTCTACGGCCAGGTGCCGATTCCGAGCCTCGTCGGAAGCGACGATTGCGGGCGGCGCATTCTGCACTAGTGTTGACCGAGCCCCGTGCCGGCGCCCCGCCCCGGCACACTTCCTCCCATATTCGCAGCAATCCCGGCAGGAGCCCCCCATGACGCAAGCCACGCCTTCGTTCGAAACCCTGCGCTACGCCGTTGCAGACGGTGTCGCCACCATCACCCTGCACCGCCCGGACCAGCTCAATGCGTTCACCGCGCAGATGATGCATGAACTGATCGCCGCGTTCGACGCCACCGATGCCGACGACAACGTGCGTGCCGTGATCGTCACGGGCTCGGGCCGCGCCTTCTGCGCCGGCGCCGACCTGTCCGGCGGCAGTTCCACCTTCGACTTCGAGAAGCGTTATGGCGCCAGCCCCGACAGCGCGCACCGCGACGGTGGCGGGCGCGTGTCGCTGCGCATCTTCCGCAGCCTCAAGCCGGTGATCGCCGCGGTCAACGGCGCCGCGGTCGGCGTGGGCGTGACCATGCAGCTGCCGATGGATATCCGGCTGGCGTCGACCGACGCCAAGTTCGGCTTTGTCTTTGCGCGCCGGGGCATCACGCCCGAAGCGGCGTCGTCGTGGTTCCTGTCGCGCGTGGTCGGCATCTCGACCGCGCTGGAATGGTGCTATACCGGCCGCGTGTTCTCGGCCCAGGAAGCGCATGAGCGCGGCCTGGTGCGCTCGCTGCACGCGCCCGAAGACCTGCTGCCTGCCGCCCAGGCCATTGCCCGCGAGATCGCCGCCAATGCCGCGCCGGTTTCGGTAGCGATCTCGCGCCAGCTGATCTGGCGCATGGCCGGCGCCAGCCACCCGATGGAAGCGCACAAGCTCGACAGCCGCGCGATCCAGTCGCGCGGGCGCTCCGCCGACGTCAAGGAAGGCGTCAGCGCCTTCCTGGAGAAGCGTCCCGCCGCCTTCCCGGAAACCGTGTCGCACGACATGCCGGACTTCTTCGACTGGACCAGCGAGCCGCCCTTCATCTGAAGCGCGCCCGTCGATCAACTTTTCCGGAATTCGCATGAAAGTCAGCCAAGCCGTCGCCAGTCGCAAGTCCGTCCGCGGCTTCCTGCCCCGGGCCGTTGCGCCCGACACCATCCGCCGCGTGCTCGACGCCGCCGCGCGCGCCCCCTCGGGGGGCAACCTGCAGCCCTGGCATATCCATGTCATCGGCGGCGAGGCCCTGGAGGGGCTGCGCGCCATCATGCGCAAGCGCATCGCCCAGGCGCCCGCGGGTGAAGAGCGCGAGTACGACATCTACCCGCGCGAGCTGGTCTCGCCCTACCGCGACCGCCGCTTCCAGGTGGGCGAGGCGCTCTACCACTACCTCGGCATCCCGCGCGAGGACAAGGCGCGGCGGCTGGCGCAGTTTGCCAACAACTTCACCTTCTTCGGCGCGCCGCTGGCGCTGTTCTGCACCGTGGACCGCCGCATGGGCCCGCCGCAATGGTCGGACCTGGGCATGTACCTGCAGACGGTGATGCTGCTGCTGCGTGAAGAAGGGCTGGACAGCTGCGCGCAGGAATGCTGGGCGATGTACCCGCAGACCCTCGGCAAGTTCCTGTCGCTGCCGGCCGAACGGATGCTGTTCACCGGCATGGCGATCGGCTACGAAGACCCCGAGGCGCCCGCCAACCAGCTGCGTTCCGTGCGCGCACCGCTGGAGGAATTCACGGAGTTCATCGGCATCTGAGCCGCAAGCGCGCGCGGGCTGACCTGCGCGCGCGGCCTCAGAGCAGCCCGAGCTGGCGTGCAATGGCCACCGCCTGGGTGCGGTTGCTGGCATGCAGCTTGGCGCTGATATTGCGCAGGTGCGTGCGCACCGTGGTTTCGGACACGAACAGGCGCTCGGCCATGGCCACATTGGAATAGCCCTCGGCCAGCAGTTGCAGCACCTTCTGCTCCTTGGGCGTCAGCGGCTCCACCAGCGCCGCCGGCGCCGGCCGGCCGGTACCGGCGGCCTGCTCGCTCCCGGCCTGGCCGCAGGCCTGCAGCAGCCTTTCCACATAGGGGGCAGGCAGGCTGGCCGACTGGCGCGAGCAGGCATCGGCCACCAGCCTGCGCACATCGTCGCCCTCGTCGGCAAAGATGCGGACAAAGCCTTCGGCAGCGCCGAAACGCAGCGCCTCGCCCATCACCACCAGCGCGTGCGCGCCGTCGCCGGTGCGCTGGCACGCCTGCGCCAGCAGGATGCGCAGCTTGAGCGCGCGGCGCATCAGCTGGTTGCCGGCGGCAGCCGCCAGCTCGCGCTCGATGACCTCGCGCACCGGCGTGCCCGGGCGCGCATACAGGTCCAGCCGCAGCCGGCCAAGGGTGATGTCCTCGACATCGCTGGCAAAGGAGCTGACCCCGGGCCGCGTGCGCCACAGCGCCGGATCGGCGGCGCGTTCGATCGCCTCCTGCGCCGCGTGAACATTGCCCTGGCGCAGTGCCAGCCGTGCGCGCTCCAGCATTGCCGCCATCACCAGCCGCGTCAGCCCGCGGTGGTGCCCCAGCGCTTCCAGTTGCGCCAGCCATTCATGCGCCTGGTCGGCTTCGCCGCGCTCGAACGCAATGCGGGCCAGCACCGTGTGCCCGGTGATGATCTGGTCAGGCAGCCCGAGGTCGCGCGACAGCGGCAGGTAGACGTTGAGCAATCGGCTGGCGCGCTCGGAATCACCGCTCTCGTACAGGCCTTCGGCCAGCAGGATGCCGGCCATGGCATTGCCGTTGGTGGGCCCGAAGCGGTTCGGCAGCATCGTGCTGGCGGCGATGCGAAACCGCGCCAGCGCCTGCTGCAGCCGCCCCTGGCGCAGGTCGATCAGCCCTTCGACCGACTCCGAGAAGATCTTGTTGAAATTGCTGTCCGAGCCTCGCACCGCGTGCCGTGCCACCTGCAGCAGCCGGCGCGCCTCCGGGTAGTCGCCGGCGACCGCAGCCAGGCGTGCCATCGACGTGCCCAGGATCGCATCGGGGAAGGCATAGCCCATCGGCAACGGCGGCAGCTCATTGCGGGCGAAGGCGCGCGCATCGTCGAAGCGGTCCATCATGTTCAGCAGCATGTGGCGCAGCGCGCGGATATGCGCCAGCAGGTCGCCGGCCGCGCCCTCGGTGGGGATCTGCTGCAGCAGGGCGATGGCTTCGGCCGGGCCGCGCGTGAACGACACCGCCCACACGCGCGCGATCTGCAGCTTGGGCCAGCGCGCCAGTTCTTCCGCCGGCACCGCCTCCAGCCAGCGCGTCAGCAGGCGCATGCGGCCCTGCGCCAGCAGGTCGTCCGCGGCGCCGTCCAGCAACGGCAGCGCGCGCGCCAGCGCACCGGCCGCGAAGGCATGCTCGATGGCGGGCACCGGGCGCCCCTGCGACTCATACCAGCGCGATGCCGACAGGTGCAGCTGCGGCACGGCGTCAGGCATGGCCTGCGCCAGCTGGCCGCGCAGGAAGCCGGAAAAGAGGCTGTGATAGCGGTACCACTGCTCCGATGCCGCACCGGAGCCACGCTCGCCATAGCGTTCGCTCTCCAGCGGCAGCAGGAACAGGTTGGCGCGCTCCAGCCAGGCCAGGATCTCGTCGCTGCTGCCAGCTGTCGCGGGCTTGCACACGGCGTCGCACAGCGGTCCGCACAACTGGTCCAGGATCGAGGTGCGCAGCAGGAAGTCGCGCACCGCCTCGGGCAGGTGCAGGAATACGTCTTCGACCAGGTAGTCGGCAATCGCCGCGTTGGAGCCGGAGAAGCCGGCGATAAAACCCTCTGGCTGGCTGCGCCGCTCCAGCGCGACTGACGCCAGCCACAATGCCGTGGCCCAGCCCTCGGTACGCCGGTGCAGCACGCTGATGGCCGCCTGCTCCAGCTTCAGCCCGCGCGCATGGCGCAGGAAGGATGCAGTTTCGCTGGCGGAAAAACGCAGCTGCGCGGGTTCGATCTCAAGCAGCTCGCCGCGCGCGCGCAGGCGGCCCAGGCCGGATTCCGGAACCCAGCGCGTGCCGATCACCACGCGGCAGCCGGGCGGCAGGCTTTCCACCAGTTGCCAGACCAGCCCGGTCACGGCGGCGTTCTGGATCGCTTCGAAATCATCGAGGAACAGCGTGAAGGCGCCGTTATGGCTGGCCAGGCGGTCGATCAGCGCGAGCGCCTGCTCGCCGGGATCCTGTGCCAGCGTCGCGTGCGCGGACCGGCCGGGGCCGCCGCCGCCCAGGCCCTGCGCGATGGCAGCTTCGACCGACCCCAGAAAGCGCGAGGCATCATTGTCCGACCGATCCAGCGTCAGCCAGGCGGTGCGCCCGCCCGCGGCCTCCAGGCGCGCGCGACACTGGAGCATGGCCGTGGTCTTGCCGAAGCCCGCCGGTGCACGCACCAGCACAAGCTTGACGAAACCGGCCGCGCACACGGTCTCGCAGATCGCCGCGCGCTCGACCTGGAACGGGGTCAGCAGCGGCGGACGCAGTTTGGCCGCCAGCGATGCGGCGCCGGCGGGCGGCGGCGCGCGCCGTCCGGTCTCCTCGATACTTGCCATTGGCTGTTGTCGTCTCCCGCACATCGCTGCCGTTGCAGGCCGCGCGATGCGCCCGCCCGCGCTGCGGATGCAGGCAGGCGGGCCGTGGCTGTGATGTAACGGAGGATTATGACGTAAACCGCCGCACTCGCGAAAATGCGGGCAGCGGCAGACGGCCCTACACCAGCTTGTTGGCGTGGCCGCCCCAGTAGCGGTCGCGCAGCAGCCGCTTGAGCAGCTTACCGGTCGGCAGGCGCGGCAGCTCGGACGCGAAGTCGACCGAGCGCGGGCACTTGATGGCCGACAGGTTGGCGCGGCAGAACGCGATCAGTTCCGCGGCCAGCTCGGGACCGGCCTGGCTCATGTCGACGGGCTGCACCACGGCCTTGACCTCTTCGCCGAAGTCCTCGTTGGGCACGCCGATCACGGCCACGTCCATCACCTTGGGATGCGTCATCAGCAGGTTCTCGGCCTCCTGCGGGTAGATGTTGACGCCGCCGGAGATGATCATGTTGGCCTTGCGGTCGGTCAGGTACAGGTAGCCGTCCGCATCCACGTAGCCGACATCGCCGATGGTGCTCCAGTCCGGCTGCTGCGGGTGGCGCGACTCCGCGGTCTTGGCCTCGTCGTTGTGGTACGAAAAGTCGCGGCCTTCGGCAAAGTAGATCGTGCCCGATTCGCCCGGCGGCAGCAGCGCGCCGTCCGGCCCGCAGATGCGCAGCTTGCCGACCATGGCCCGGCCCACCGTGCCCTTGCGCTCCAGCCACTCCGGCGTGCTGACCACGGTCACGCCGTTGCCCTCCGTCCCGGCGTAGTACTCCCAGATCACCGGCCCCCACCACGCGATCATGGCTTCCTTGACCTGCACCGGGCACGGCGCGGCCGCGTGGATCGCCACGCGCAGCGACGACACATCATAGGCCTGGCGCTGCGCCTCGGGCAGCTTGAGCATGCGCGAGAACATCGTCGGTACCAGCTGCGTATGCGTGATGCGGTGCTGCTGCACCAGCTGCAGATAGTGCTCGGCATCGAAATGCTCCATCACCACCGCGGTCCCGCCCAGCGCCTGCACGGTCATGTTGTAGCGCAGCGGCGCCGCGTGGTACAGCGGCGCGGGCGACAGGTAGCGCGTCTCGGCATCGAAGCCATAGAGCCGCTGGCACAGGCTGGTCAGGGTCGTGGGATCGTCGATATTCGGGCTTGATGGCGGCGCATACACTCCCTTGGGCCGGCCCGTGGTGCCGGACGAATACAGCATGTCGCCGCCGGTCACTTCGTCATCGATGCGCGTTGCCGGGCAGCGCGCCAGCGCGGTCTCGTACGCGTCATAGCCCGGCATTGTGCCGTCCAGCATCAGCCTGCCGCGCAAGGCCGGCGTCTGCCCGGCCAGGGCTGCCGCGACCTCGGCCTGCGCGTGCGTGGTGACCAGCAGCCTGGCGCCGCTGTCATTGATGATGTGGGCGGCATCGGCCACGTTCAGCCGCGTGCTCAGGCAGACATAGACAATGCCGCTGCGCTGCGCGCCCCAGCACAGTTCGAACAGGCGCGGATGATTCTCGACCATGAACGCCACGCGGTCACCGGGCTGCAGTCCCTGGCTGCGGAACAGGTGGGCGACCTGGTTCGAGCGTTCGTCCAGTTCGCGGTAGGTGACGACTGCGCCGCTGCCACCCATGATGACGGCTGGTTTTTCGGGTGTGCGCTGCGCGTGGATGTGCGGATGCATGGCGTTGGACTCCTCGAGGGTGTCGGTGTGTTGGCGGATGCCGGTACCGCATTCTCGGAACCCCAGCCGGTTCAACCATCGTCGGAAGCGACGAAGCGGCACCGCCACCGTTTTGCCGCAGTGCCACAAAAAAGGGCTGCGTTCGCGCCGGAACAGCTTCGTCCGATGCGACGATGCGCCACCGGGCGGCCTGGCAGGATGATGCCCGCCAGACTACTGCAATCACGCCTCACCCCCATTCCGAAGGAGCCAAGGTGGATTTCCAGTTCAGCGAAGAACAGTCGATGCTGCGCGACACGCTCGCGCGTTACCTGGCCGACCACTATGATTTCGAAGCCCGCCGCGCTGCCGTGCAGTCCGCCGCGGGCTGGCGCCCGGACTGCTGGCGCGCATTCGCCCGCGAGCTCGGCATTCTCGGCGCGGCCTACCCCGAGGCGCTCGGTGGCCTGGGCGGCGGCGCGGCCGAGCACATGATCGTGATGGAACAACTGGGCCGCCACCTGGCGCTGGAGCCCTACCTGGGCACCGTGGTGCTGGGCGGGGGCGCGCTGATGCACGGCAGCCCCGAGCTGGCCGCGCAGTGGGTGCCGGCCATCATCGGCGGCGAAGCCACCGCCGCCTGGGCCCACGCCGAACCCGCCAGCCGCTACTGCCGCCACGACGTGCATGCCGGCGCCACGCGCCAGGGCAACGGCTACAAGCTGAGCGGGCACAAGCACGCCGTGGTCGGCGCGCCGTTCGCCACCCACCTGGTGGTCAGCGCCCGCACCTCCGGCGCGCGCCGCGACCGGGACGGCACCAGCCTGTTCTGGATTGCGCGCGACACGCCGGGCGTGACGCTGCGCGAGTACCCGACCTTCGACGGCCTGCGTGCTGCCGAGGTGCTGCTCGACAACGTGCAGGTGCCGGCGAGCCAGCGCATCGGCGCGGAAGGCGAAGCCTTTGCCCTGATCGAACAGCTGTGCGACGAAGCCATGGTCGCGCTCTGTGCCGAAGCCAATGGCGCGATGGCGCGCATGCTGGCCGACACCATCGACTATGCGCGCCAGCGCAAGCAGTTCGGCGTGCCGATCGGCACCTTCCAGGTGCTGCAGCACCGCATGGCCGACATGTACGTGCAGCTGGAGCAATCCGTGGCGCTGACCCAGGTGGCGGCGATGCAGGCTGCCAGCGCGCCGCAGGCACGCGCCCAGGCGGCGTGCGCGGCCAAGATCCAGGCCGGCCAGGCCGGTGCCTTTGTCGGCCAGGCGGCGGTGCAGATCCACGGCGGCATGGGCGTCACCGAAGAGCTGGCCGTGGGCCACTACTTCAAGCGCGTCACCGCGATCGACCTGCAGCTGGGCTCGGCCGAGCACCACCTGCGCCGCTACGCCGACCTGCTCTACCCCGCCCTGGCCGCGGCCTGAAGCCGGCATCCCCGAACCCAGACGATTACCCAGCGAGGCCCGTCGATGAATCTCGATTTCTCCCCGCAAGATCAGCAGTTCCGTGAAGACGTGCGCGCCTGGATCGCCCAGGCCTATGACGCCGACCTGCGCGCGATGATGGCGCAGTCCAAGAACGGCTACCTCGACAAGGCCGCGCAGCTGCGCTGGCAGAAGGCGCTGCACGCGCGCGGCTGGGCCGCGCCGAACTGGCCCAAGGAATACGGCGGGCCGGGCTGGACCCCGACCGAGCGCTTTATCTTCCAGTCGGAACTGGCCGCCGCCGGCTGCCCGCCAGTGTCGCCAATGGGCCTGAAGATGGTGGCGCCGGTGATCATGAAGTACGGCACGCCCGAGCAGAAGCAGCGCTTCCTGCCGCCGATCCTGAGCTCGGACGTGTGGTGGTGCCAGGGCTATTCCGAACCCAACTCCGGCTCCGACCTGGCCTCGCTGCAGATGCGCGCCGACCACGGCACCGACAGCGACGGCGAGCACTACATCCTGAATGGCTCCAAGATCTGGACCACGCATGCGCAGTGGGCCGACTGGATGTTCTGCCTGGTGCGCACCAGCCGCGAATCGAAGCGCCAGGAAGGGATTTCGTTCCTGCTGCTCGACATGCATACGCCCGGCATCACGGTGTCGGCGCTGCCGACGCTGGACGGTCCCATGACCGGGCAGCAGGAAGTGAACCAGGTCTTCTTCGAGAACGTGCGCGTGCCGGTGGCAAACCGCATCGGGGAGGAAGGCAAGGGCTGGACCTATGCCAAGTACCTGCTGGAGTTCGAGCGCGGCGGTACATATAGCCCGATGCTGCGCAAGCAACTGTCGAAGATCGCGGAGATTGCCGCGGAGCAGCCTGCCGACGACGGTGGCCGCCTGCTGGACGATCCCGCCTTCCGCCGCAAGCTGGCGGCGCTGCACCTGCGTGCTGCCGCGCTTGAAGCGGTTGAGTTGCGGGTGTTCTCAGGCGTGGAATCCGGGACCTCGATCGGGGCCGCGTCGAGCATGCTGAAGCTCACGGGCACTGAAACCCTGCAGGCAGCAAGCGAACTCGCGGTGGAAGCCGCGGGGCCGGCGGCGCTGCCGTTCGTGCAGGATACGTGGGCTGCGTTGCAAGGGCGCGAGGCCGCGCCGCGTGTCGGGCCGGATTATGCAGCCGTGCTGGCGCCGCGTTATTTCAACTATCGCAAGGCGTCGATTTACGGGGGGTCTAACGAGATCCAGCGCAATATCATTGCCAAGCTTGTGTTGGGGCTTTGAACGGTTCTGTTCCAGCCATGGTTTCAAAAGCAGCCGCCGTGTGCGGCTGCTTTTTTGGGACTTGACGATATCGCATCAACGCCTTCGGCTGCGCCCCGCGCAAACGCAGAAAAAGCCGACAGCGCACTTTGAGCCTGCGCAGCAGCCGTAGGCGTCCCCGCGATACGGTCGGCAACAGGCGGCCTACACCCTGCACGGGGATCGTCCAATAGTGGGTTAACTGTGGGGGGGTGAGTGGTTTGGCACAAAACAAAAACGGCCCGAAAAGTCGAAAAAGCCAATAGACACAAGGATTTGCAGCCGAAACGGGCTTCCGGGCAATTTGGCACAAAATCGGCAGAATCGAGCCATTCATAGGCGCAGATTGCGCGCGCTTTGGCACAGAACCACTCACCTTTTGCATCACGCCTCCGGCTTTCGGTCCATTACGGCACGGTAGAGCTTCCCGACCTCCTCATTGGACAGGTCGATCAGGGAGGTCTTCCCGAATACCTTTCGCATGTAGTTGAGGCGCCAGCGGTCGCAGCCCAGCTCTTTGCACTTGGCATGGATGGCTTGGATGCGGCGATCACGCCAGCCCGGCGACTTGGTGGCGCCAGGCATTCCTTCCAGCCGGCCGCGCCAACGGACCAGGTAGGTCTCCGCTCGGTCGAACAGCTCCGCGGGGATCTCGGCGTACGAATTGACATTCATATGGGCGTTAAGCCGGCGCATGACGGTTGCCGGCGTCACCTGGTGCCCGTCTAGAACCCTTGATACGCCTACGATTTGGTCGCGCAGCTCCAGGAGCCGGCGCTTCTGTGCCGCATCCAGGACGCCATTGCCCGTCTGCACGACGGTGACCTTTGGGCGAACGTTGAAAACGTTGTGCACGTTTCCGTTACCCACGAATACAGTGCCACCGCTGACGGTGACATTCGGGATGACCTGTCTTGGCGCCTCTTCGTGCGCCGACCCTTGATTTTCCCCGACCAGTCTGGCCCAAGCGTCGGCGAACCGGCGCCCTTTTTCCTCTACTACCACCTGCATTACCTCCTGAGCGGCCGAAGTCAGGAGCCTGGCACCTTCCACCGGCCGCACTATGGAAGGGCCAGTTATTGTTCTTCCCCGAAAGCTGCAGGCAGATCAGGCGACCAGCCGCAGGATTCGCTCGACGCTGGGGCCCTCCGCCTTCCCTGTTTCGACGATGTAGTCGTACAGCAAGGCGGCTAGTTCGGCCTTCTTCTTTGGACTTGCCCGCACGCCGGCGGCAGCAATCTTTGCCTCCAGCTTTTCAAGTACGACTTCCAGCAATTCCACGTCCAGCGCGCTGGCTGGCGCCGTGTGCCCGACCTTGAGATCGGCAATCAGCATTGGCCCATCCCCGGTAAGCAGCCAATTTGCGTTAAGCCCGAGGCCCACTAATCCAGCAATTACTTTGGACTGCGGGGCGTTGCGGCCATTTTCATTGTCTTGCACGCCGCGCTTGGTGCCGCCGATCAGTTGACCGAGCCGATCTTGCGACACACCCAGGTGTGCTCGAAAGGCACGCAATCTCTCTCCAATCGCCTCGGCTGTCGTGTTCGCGCTTTCGCTCATCGTGTGTCTCCCAAGTGCGAACACATGTACGCACTTTCCGCGCAGTGTTCGCACTTCGCGGATTCCCTTTTTGAATCAAATAGATACACGATTCTTCCTAAAACGGCACACGGCACCGAAGTGCGAACACACGAAACCACTTGTGATGGCACACGTACGTGTGTTATGTTTGACCCCATGGACACGTTAAACACCTCAAAAAAACCAGCCCTCGGTGACCGCGAGGACTGGCATCGGGTCGACATCAAAGCCGCGTTGGAGAAGGCCGGCTACTCCCTGCGCCAGCTCAGCCTCCAGCACGGTTACGCGCCTGGTTCGCTCAAGGCCACCCTGGGCAAACCGTGGCCATGTGCAGAGCGACTCATCGCTGCCGCCATCGGCGTGGCCCCCTCCGAAATCTGGCCCAGCCGCTACGACGCCGACGGCAACCCCAAGAGCGGTCGGAATCAGCGCGGCATTGGCCGCTGGTCTACCCGTAAGTCTATCAGCGCACTTAACCACCGCAATGTTGAAAGCGCGGTGGCGGCTTAACCACGTCCCGTCCCAAGGATTTGACATATGAAACGGCGAGCAAATCAGGCGAAGGCGAGCAACCAGCTGGAGCTGTCCTTCTATGAAGTCCCCCCACAACCCAAGAACGAGGCAGGAAGCTTGGACATCGCGATGAACATTCGCGAGGCCCTGGTCGACACCCTTGGTGGCGCTGCCGGCCGCGGCATGGACCGGCATGACGTGGCGGCTCAGATCTCCCGCCTTGCCCATTACGACAGCGTCGCTACAGCGCCTCGGTGGTCATCGATGTGTTCAGCCGCCGCATGATCGTGGTGCTGTCACCGACCCCGAAGACCGAAACGCACAAGTTTGCCCTGCGCCTGGCGCTCCTGGCCTGGGGCGTACCGGAGGAGATCGTCACCGACAACGGTAAGGACTACCAGAGCGCCGACTTCCAGGAGACGCTGCGCCAGCTGCAGATCCGGCACGTCACCACCAATCCGTTCTCGCCTTGGGAAAAGCCCCACGTCGAGCGCGGCATCCAAACGCTGCTGCACTCCAACCTGGAGGCGCTGTCCAACTTCGTTGGCCACAACGTCGCTGAGCGGTCCGCCATTGAGGCCCGCCGCACCTTCGCCGAACGCCTGTTCAAGAAGGACCAGGTCGTTGAACTGGCGCTGCCGGCCGCGAAGCTGCAGGCGCTCATCAACGACTGGCTGGCCGGCACTTACGAGCAGCGGGAGCACGGCGGGCTGGAGGCGACGCCTTTCGCGGCGGCCGCGTCCTACCGCGGCGAGATCCGCCGCATCGCCGACCTGCGCGCCCTGGACATCCTGCTGGCCCAACCGGCCGGCAAGGGCACGTATGTCGTGACGAAGAAGGGCCTGACGATCGAGGGCGCCAACTATATCGCCCCCGAGCTGGCGCTGTACGTTGGCCGCGATGTCGCGGTGCGCCAGGGCGAGGACCTGGGCGAACTGGTGGTCTACCACGAAGGCGAGTTCGTGTGCATCGCCGTCTGCCCGGAGCGCGCTGGTGTATCCCGCAAGGAGATCGCCGCTCACGCCCGCGAGTTGCAGCGCGCCAACATGGCAGAGCAGCGCAAGGCTGCCAAGGCGGTCAAGGTCAACCCCGACCAGTCACTGGAATCCCTGCTGCGCACCCGCGCGGAAGCCGCCGGCAAGCTGGCCACGCTGCCCAATCCGACGGTCACGCACGAAACCAGTGCGCTGGCCGCGGCGGGCGCCGCGCACCGTGCCCTGTCTGGTCGCGCTACCGCCGCGGCGGTCCCGGCCGACCTGCAACAGATCCTCGACGCCCGGAAGCGGGCCGAGTCCACCCCGGCGGACGTGCCGCTGCCGGCCACCAACGTCCACGCCATCCCGGAAACCGCGCAGCTGCGCTTCCGGAAGTGGCTGGAGCTGGATCAAATCGTCGCCAACGGAGGAGCGATTAATGATCCACGCCTGATTCGCTGGTACGGCACGTACCCGCAGACGCCTGAGCATGCGTCCATGAAAAAACGCCACCTGGAAGCAACCCAGGCGGCGTCGTCCAACGGTGCCGGCACGGTTGCACCCGTCCGGCACGCCTTCCAATAACCCAAAAAAGGCAAATTCATTATGTCCAAAAACACCAACGCAGGCAAACCTGCGACCGCCAGGCTGCCCAGCGGCGTCGCCAATATCGGCACGCTGGATCTGGTGTCCGCCACCCTGGAGCGCCTGGATATCCGCATGTCTATGTGGGCGCGGTTCCGCCTGTCAACGGATTGGACTTTCCCGCCACGGAGCTGCGCTCTCTCGATAACAAGAGGATCGCACAGTTAAACGACGCGATCGCGCGCCTCGCTAAGGAACTTCGTGTCCCGTTCGTTCCTGTCCAGAGGCAGTTTCTCGATCAAAGAGGCAATCTAGCAAAGCGACTTACGTATGACGGAATACACCCGAATGGAGACGGCTATAAGGTTTGGGCAGCCAGCATCGCAGGTTACGTCGCCTCAAAGTAGCTCCCTTAGCGCCCGTCTCAGCGCCGTTGATGGCCTTCGTGGCCTCGCAGTCCTGATGGTGGTATATCAGCATGCATACGCCACGGCAGTGAGCAAGAAGCTCCTTGAGCTTACGCCGCTGAAATTCCCCTACCTGATCGCGAATGGATGGATGGGGGTGGGTCTTTTCTTTGTCCTGTCAGGATTCGTGCTTTCCTTGCCCTACTTTTCGGGGGCGCGGTCAATGGTCAGCACGGGGGACTTTGGATCGTTCTATGTCCATAGAGCGAAGCGGCTCTTTCCGCTCTTTCTTTTCATGGCGTTCGTCAGCTACGGATTCGCGCTTGCCGGGGGGCATTCATATCCGGCTTCACTGTTGTTAAGCCTGACGACTACGAGCATGTTCACCAGCACGGAGTTCTTCCCTACGATCAACGGTCCGTTCTGGTCCCTGTTCGTAGAGATTTGGTTTTGTGCACTGTTCCCAATTTTGGTGATGGCTTCCCTGAAGTATGGGGTGGCGCGGGTAGCGCTTGCGGTGTTTGCTATTGCGCTAGCCATCCGCGCTCTGGGTGCCCACGTAACCTTCATAGACGTCCATATCAACCCGGTAAAAGACTTCGTACTGGCCAGGACGGACGATTTCGTTGTCGGTATGGTGATCGCCTGGCTCTATTCCAAGGGACGGATACCCCAGCAAGCTGGAGCACTGGTGTCTGTCGGCATTGCTTCCCTGGTGGGCTGTGCCCTCCTTTGGGACTTGAGGGTGCAAGGGCGCTTGCCTCTCATTGTCGTGCCATTCCTCAATAACATGTCTCAGATCGGCTTCGGAGCACTTCTGTTGGCGGCAGTCTCAGGGTCTTGGGTATCCAAGTTCCTGAGCATCTGGCCGCTTCGGGTAATGGGCGTAATGTGCTTTTCGCTATACCTGTGGCATGGCCTCCTGCTTCGACCAGCCTTCTATGCAGCTCCGTTTTCGCTAGAAAAACAGATCGAATTCTGGGGGGTGCTGTTTGTACTCTCGGCATTCACCTTCCGGTACATCGAGTTCCGTCGGGTTGCGTCTGTACGTGACTTGTTCAAGCTCGGGTAAGTCCGCCTGGGGAGCGCCCGGGCGGCGGCTTAACACTGAATCGCGCGTCGGATGCATATGCCAAAGGGCGCGCAAAATCATGCCAAAAGGCGCGCGACGTTACATTAACGCAGGCACTGCCCCACACTCACATGGCGTAGCAGGGTCGAACAGGCACCCACGCCCAAACGGCAAGCACCACCGCTCGAACCACCAACGCCGTGGAATTGATTGCCAGCCGCATAGGCGACGCGTTTTTTGGTTACTTTTTGTCGCTCGGACAAAAAGTGACTCGCCGGCTACGCCGGCGAAACAGCCACGCTGCCAGAAGCCACAAACCGACCGCATTGCCCCAACTCCATCCCCACCAAAGGGGTGAAAACCACTCCCTAGGGTTCACCCTTAATTGACTGGCTACACCTGCGCTCATATATTTTTATGAACATATAGTTCATTTTTGAACACAACCAAGCAGGTAGACCAAATGCCCCTCAAGATCGGAATCAACGGCGCCGGCATCGGCGGCCTCGCCGCAGCCATCGCACTGCGCAAGCTCGGCATGGACGCAATCGTCTACGAACAAGCCCCCCGCTTCGCCCGCGTAGGCGCCGACATCAACCTGACCCCCAACGCCGTGCGCGTCCTCGACGGGCTAGGCATCGGCGACGCCCTGCGCGAAACCGCCGCACGCCCCAGCCACCGCATCAGCCGCACGTGGGACACCGGCGAAGAAACTTCCCGCCTGCCGATGCAGAAAGACGCCGAGCGCCGCTACGGCGCCCCGCAACTGACCATGCACCGCGCCGACCTGATGACCGCACTGGAAGCCGCCGTGCCGGCCGAATGCGTGCGCCTTGGCCACAAGGCCGTGGCGATCGAGCCGCATGCCGATAGCGCCACGCTGCGCTTCGCCAGTGGCGCAGAGGAGCGCGTCGATGTGCTGGTCGGCGCCGACGGCATCCACTCGACCGTGCGCACCGCGCTGTTCGGCCAGGAAAGCCCGATCTTCACCGGCGTGGTGGCCTACCGCGCGGTCGTTCCCGCCGAGCGCCTCTCCGGCGTGCCCAACCTGGGCGCCTTCACCAAATGGTGGGGCCCCGACGCCGCCACACAGATCGTCACCTTCCCGCTCAACCGCGGCCGCGACATCTTTATCTTCGCCACCGTCGCACAGGAAGCCTGGCGCCATGAGTCCTGGACCACGCCGGGCCGCGTGCAAGACCTGCGCAGCGCCTATGCCGGCTTCCACCCCGAGGCGCGCGCACTGCTCGATGCCTGCGACGAGGTGCTGATCTCCGCGCTGTACGTGCGCGACCCGCTGCCGGCATGGTGCGCCGGCCCGGTCACGCTGATGGGCGACGCCTGCCACCCGATGATGCCGTTCATGGCACAAGGCGCCGGCATGGCGATTGAAGACGGCGTGGTGCTGGCGCGCTGCCTTGCCGATGCCGCACCCGGCGGTGCCGCAGGCGTGCCCGCCGCGCTGGCACGCTACCAGGCCGCGCGCCACGAACGCACCAGCCGCATCCAGATCGGCTCGCGCGGCAATGCCTGGCTGAAGGAAGGCGGCAATGCCGACTGGGTGTACGATTACGACGCCTGGAACGTCGCCCTCGGCTGAAGCCGCGCCGATCGTTTCCGCCAGCACGGCCGCCTGCGCGGCCGTTTTCCGTTGACAGCAGACACCACCATGCCCAAATCCCGCCCACAGCCTGACCTTGCCGACGATGGCGATACCGAAGACGCCCGCGAAGCCCAGCTGGTCTCGCCGGTGATCCGCGGCCTGCGCCTGCTGCGCTTCATCGCCGAGGGCGGCGCCACCGCCAACCTGAGCGAAGTGGGCCGGCGCATCGACGTGAACCGCGTCACCGTGATGCGGCTGCTGGATACACTGGAGCATGAGGGCATGGTGGAACGCCTGCCGCAAGGCGGGCACCAGGTCGGCTTCAACTTCCTGAAGCTGGCCTCGCGCGTGCTGGCCAGCAATGACCTGACCAGCTTTGCCGCACGCGTGCTGGCCCGGCTGAGCGCATCGCTGCAGCTGTCGGCCTACCTGGCCGTGCGCGATGGCGGCGATGCACTCTACCTGCTGCGGCAGATGCCCGCGGCCTCGCTGGTCAGCAATATCCAGGTCGGCAGCCGCGTGGCCGCACACCTGACCACGCCGGGGCGGATGCTGATTGCCGAGCTGCCGCCGGAGACGCTGCGCGAGCTGCTGGGATCCGATCCCCTGCCGACGGTCACCGGCCAGAGCCCGGCCACGCACGCGCGGCTGGCTGATATCCTTGCCGCCGATCGCGAACGCGGCTGCGCCTGGAGCTTTTCCGCCTATGAACCGGGCATCGATTCCTGCGCGGCACCGGTGCGCGGCGCCGATGGCGACGTGATCGCCGCGATCAGCGTGGCGGGACCGCAGCAGCGCTTTGAAGCCGATGGCGCGCTGCGCGAGCGCGTGGAGAAGGAAGTCAGGCAGGCCGCGCGCGACCTGTCGGGCCTGATGGGATACCGCAGCGCCGCTACTCCGCGGTAATCCCGTACGCCTTGATCAGCTTCGCCCACGCCGCGGTTTCCTCGCGGATGCGGGCCTCGAGCGCCTGCGGCGTGCTGCCCACCGGCTCCATGCCCTGGCGCTGCAGCTCGGCCCGCACCGCGGGCGTGGCCAGCAGCGCGCGCACGTCGGCGCTGAGCGCATCGGCCGCCAGCTGCGGCGTGGCCCTGGGCACCAGCAGCGCATACCAGGAACTGACGTCGATGCCGGGCACGCCCTGCTCGGCCAGCGACGGCACGTTCGGCGCGGCCGGCGAGCGCGTGGACTGCGTCACCGCCAGCGCGCGCAGCGCGCCGGACTGGATAAACGGCGCCAGCGTCGGCCACGTGCCGAACAGCATCGGCACCTGTCCGCCCACCACGTCGTTGAGCGCCTGCGTGGTGCCTTTGTAGGGCACGTGCAGCAGCGTGATGCCGGCCTTGTTGCGGAACAGCTCGCCGGCCAGGTGCAGGCCGCTGCCGACGCCCGGGCTGGCGTAGCCCAGCGGCTTGCCGGACTTCTCTGCCTGCTGTGCCAGCCTGACCAGGTCCTGCACGGAATTCGCCTTTACTGACGGATGCACCGCCAGCACGTTGGGCGAGCCCGCCAGCAGCGACACCGGCCGGAAATCACGCTCGACGTTGTAGCTCAGCGCCGGCATCAGCGTGGGGTTGATGGTCAGGTTGCCGGCCGGGGCCACCAGCAGCGTGCAGCCGTCGCCCGGCGCGCGCCGCACCGTGTCGATGCCGATATTGCCGTTGGCGCCAGGCTTGTTGTCTACCACGAACGGCGTGCCGCGCCGCTGCTGCAGCCCGTGCGCCAGCGTGCGCGCGAGCTGGTCTGCCGGGCCGCCGGCCGGGAACGGCACCACGATGCGCACATTGGCGCAGCCGGCGGCTTGCGCCGCCTGCCACGGCACGCACGCCGCCAGCGCAGCGGCCAGCGCCGTGCCGGCCAGCCATTGCCGCCGGCGCGGCGGCCTGTTGTATGTCTTGCGTTGCTGCATATTGCTTCCCAATGGATGGCTGGCGGCGCGCGCTGCCGTCACGCGAACGGTTTCGGCACCTCCGGCCGGTAGTCGAGCAGGCTCGACAGCTCGGCCGCCGCCCGCCTGACCTGTTCCACCACATTGTCGAGCTGGTCCGGATCGATGCGCGAGGCCGGGATGGTCGCGCCCAGCGCCGCCACAACCTTGCCGCTGCGGTCGCGCACCGGCGCCGCGATGGTGGAGATGCTGGCCTCGAAGAACCCTTCATGCAGCACATAGCCGCGCTGGCGGTCGCGCTGGACCATGTCGTACAGCTCTTCGACAGTGCGCGGCGTGCTTTCGGAATACACCTCCAGGCGCTCTTCCGGATACAGCGTGCGCAGTTCCGCCAGCGACAGGTCTTCCAGCAGCACGCGGCCCAGCACGGTCGCATGCGCCGGCAGCCGGGTGCCAACGTTGACGGTGCTGGCAAACGGGCGCGAGGCCACCGACTTGGCCACATAGACGATGGAGCGCCCGTCGCGCACCACCAGGTTGCACGGATAGTGGATCTCGTCGCGCAGCCGGTCCAGCAGCGGGCGGCCCAGCTCGGTCAGCTCCAGCGAGGCCAGGTAGTCAAAGCCCAGCCGCAGCACCGCCATGCCCAGGCGGAATTCGCGCCCGCCGTCGGTGCGCTCGACAAAGCCCATCATTTCCAGCGTGGCCAGCAGCCGGAACACGGTCGAACGCGGCACCTTGAGCCGGCGCGCCAGCTCGGCCGCCGACAAGGTGCGCTCACGGCTGCTGAATTCGGCCAGCAGCCGCAGGCCGCGCTCCAGCCCCGGCACGATGTACTTCTCCTGGGCGCTCTCCGGGGCGCCCTCCTGGCCGCTTTCCTGCGTGTCTTCCTGCGGCGAATCGGTCGTCATGGTCTGTCTCTGCAATATTCGGTCTTGGCGTAACGCTCTCATATATCACGCCTGCACCCCGTAGGGTACCCGTATTGCCGGCAGACCCCGCCCTGGCTCCGCCTATGCCCCTGGGCGCAGGTAGTCGCGCAGCCAGGCCGCGCATTGCTCGCCCTGGGCGGCGGGCCACCGCACCACGATGGTCTCGTCGCTGCGGCGAAGCTCAACGCAGATGTCCGACAGCGGCCCGCGCGCGGCCTCGCCGCGCCCGAACAGCCGCGAGAACAGCCCGCCGGCGGCGGGTGCGGGCGCGGACCGTGTCGGCAGCACCGCATGGCCGTTGGCAGCCGCGGCCGATGCAACCGGTGCCGCAGGTGCGGACTTCGCCGCCGGCTCGGGCGCTGCCTGCGCCCCCTGCGGCGACAGCCGCGCCAGCAGGTTGGCGCCAAACTCGTCCCACATGCGATCGGCCTTGGTCTTCATCACGCTCAGGCCGAAAGTGCCCAGCCGGCCCAGCACGTCCACCTCCACCCTGATGCGCAGCTGCGTGCCGCCATCGTCCAGGGCGGTCAGGAAGAGCTCGCTCGACTGGCGCAGCGAGCTGGCCACCGAGTCGTCCTCGCCGGTGCCCTCGGTGCGCAGGTAATGCGGCGCGCGCGTCTCGACGATCTTCGTATGCAGCCGGAAGCGCGCGTTGATGAAGGCGATCTTGACCGCCATATGGGCGATGTACTCGACATCGCTCAGCACTTCGATCGATTCCATGCCGGGCACGCACGCGCCCATCACGTTGGGGTCGAGCAGCAGCTCCCACACGCGCGCCGGCGGCGCCGCGGTGACCAGGGTCTTTTCAATTTCCACGCATTTTCTCCGCGGCGGACAGGACCGATTCAACGATGCCGACATAGCCGGTGCAGCGGCACAGGTTGCCGTTCAGGCCGTGCCGGACTTCGTCTTCGGTCGGGTTGGGGTTATTGGCAAGCAGCGCGCACGAGGCCATCAGGAAGCCCGGCGTGCAATAGCCGCACTGCAGCCCGCCGTTGTCCATGAAGCACTGCTGCAGCGGATGCAGCTGGCCGTCGGCGGCCAGCCCCTCCACCGTCATCACATGGCGCCCGCGCGCCTGCACGGCGAGCATCAGGCAGGACTTGACCACCTCGCCGTCGACCAGCACGGAGCAGGCGCCGCAGATGCCGGTCTCGCAGCCACGCTTGGTGCCGGTCAGGTTCAGGTCGTCGCGCAGCAGGTCGGACAGCAGGCGCCGCGCCGGCACCTCCACCTGGTGTTCCTCGCCGTTGACGGTGAGTTCGATGCTGACTTGGTTCATGGGGATTCCTTACTCCGATGCCACGCCGAACAGCTCGGCAATGGTGCGGCGCGCGACTACCCGCACCATCTCGCGCCGGTAGCTTTCGGACCCGCGCATGTCCGAGACCGCGTTGATGTCCGCGGCGACAATGGCGGCCGTCTCCTCGGCTAGTTCCGCGGTGACGGCCTTGCCGGCCAGCAGCGCTTCGGCGCGGCGCAGCCGGGCCGGGATCGGCGTGGACGCGCCCACCGCCAGCCGCGCCTCGACGCAGAACGCGCCCTCGCGCCGCACCGCCAGTGCCACGCTGGCGAGCGGCCGGTGCTCGGCGGCGGTGCGCAGGAAACGCGCATAGCGGCCATCGGCGCCGGCACCCGGCGCCGGCACGCGGATCTGCGTGACGATCTCGTCCGGCGCCAGTGCCGTGACGTAGTAGTCGACCAGGAAGTCCTCGATATCGATCTCGCGCTCGCCGCCTCGGCCGCTGACCACGATCCGCGCGCCCAGCGCCATCAGGCAGCCGGGCGGATCGGTGGCGGGGTCGGCATAGCAGAGGTTGCCGCCGATGGTGCCCTGGTTGCGCACCTGCGGATTGGCCACGCGCGAGGCCATGCTGGCCAGCATCGGGTAGTGCGCCTGCACCAGCGGCGAGCGCGCTACCTCGGCATGCAGCGTCAGCGCGCCGATGCGCAGGCCCTCGCGCGCATCGAAGGTGATGCCGCGCAGCGCCTTGAGCCGGCCCAGCGAGACCAGGTGGCCAGGCGTCAGCATGCGCTGGCGCATGCCGAGCATCAGCGCGGTGCCGCCGGCAAGGATGCGGCAACTGTCGCCCAGCTCGGCCAGCATCTGGCTGGCCTCGGCCACGGTGGCCGGCTCAAGGAAGGCAAAGTCACGCATGGACGGCCTCCTTCTGCTTCAGTTCGCGCAGGCCCGCCAGCACCTTCTCCGGCGTGATCGGCAGCGACTGGATGCGCACGCCCACGGCGTCGAAGACGGCATTGGCGATCGCCGCCGCGCCCGGCAGGATCGCGGTTTCGCTGGCGCCCTTGGCGCCATAGGGGCCGTTGGGGTCGTTCGATTCCACCACGTCGGTGCGCAGCATCGGCACCGCGTCGGCGGTCGGCATGGTGTAGTCGGCAAAGTTGCCGTTCATCAGGCGGCCATCCTCGTATTGCAGGTTCTCGTACAGGGTCCAGCCGATCGCCTGCACGGTCGCGCCGTGGGTCTGGCCGTGCACGGCGAGCGGGTTGATGGCCTTGCCGCAGTCGTCGGCGACAAAGCTGTCGATCACGGTGACCTGGCCGGTGCTGGTGTCGACTTCCACTTCCACCGCCTGTGCCGCGAAGGAGTGCGCGGGCGCGACGTTGCCGTAGTAGTCGGCGTCGTGCATCACCGTGGGCGCGTCATAGGTGGCGCGCACGTGGATGCCCTCGCCGCCGTGGCGGAAGATATGCAGCCGCGCGATCTCCGCCAGCGTGGCGGACTTGTCGGGCTGGCCCGGCGCGGCGATGCGGCCATCGGCAATCGCCAGTTGTTCCGCGTCCACGCCAAGCTTCTCCGCCGCGAGTGCCAGCAGTTTCTGGCGCGCCTCGCGCGCGGCACGCAGCAACGCATTGCCGGCGATGATGGTCACGCGCGACGCCAGCGAGCCCAGGCAGAACGGCGCGGTATCGGTATCCGGCGCCATCACGGTCACGTGCGACAGCGGGATGCCGAGCTCCTGCGCGCAGATCTGGCTGAGCATGGTGTTGGCGCCCTGCCCCATGTCGCACTCGCTGGTCTGCAGCATCGCGCGCCCGTCCTCGTTGATCTTGAGCAGGATGGTCGAGCCGTCCCAGTTGCCCAGCGTGCGGTTGCCGCTGACGTGCATGGCCGCGGCAATGCCCACGCCGCGCCGGCGCGTGCCGGTGCCGCGCGGCGCGGCGCGCTTCTCGTCCCAGCCGATGGCCTTGCGGGTCATTTCCAGGCACTCGGCCATGCCGGTGCTGCTGATCTTCCAGCCATGCACGCTGGTCTCGCCCGCGCCGATCGCATTGCGCTTGTGCACCTCCACCGGGTCCATGCCGAGCATGCCGGCCAGCACGGTCAGGTGGCAGTTCAGCGGAAACTGCATCTGCTGCCCGCCAAAGCCGCGGAAGGCGCCGCGCGGCGGATTGTTGGTATAGGCCATGACCGCATGCGAGCGCACGTTCTGCACGCGGTGCATGTTGTCGCTGCGCATGGCGGTGACGTGCATCACATCACCGGCAAGCCCGGAGTAGGCGCCGCATTCGGCCGTGATGCGCACATCCTTGGCCAGGATCACGCCGTCTGCGGACAGCCCCATGCGCAGCCACACTTTCATCGGCACGCTGGCGCGCGCGCCCTGGAAGTCTTCCAGCCGGTTGTTGACCAGCCGCACCGGGCGCTCCAGCCGGCTGGCCAGGAAGGCGCAGATCAGGCTGTTGTTCTCCTCGACGATCTTGGCGCCGAAGCCGCCGCCGGTGGTCGCCTGCACCACGCGGATGGTCGAGACCGGCCGGTCCAGCGCCTCGGCCAGCCGCGCGCGCGCCAGGAACACGGACTGGGTCGAGGCCCACAGCGTGAGCCGCCCGTTGCCGTCCTGCGCTGCCACCGAGGCCATCGGCTCAAGGTAGCCCGGGTACTGCGAGTGCATGTCGTAGGTGGCCTCATGCACCGCGGCGCAGGCTTCGAACGCGGCATCCACGTCGCCCCGCACGATGTGCATCTCATGGCCGATATTGCGCGTGCCGGCATGGATCTCGGGCGCGCCATCGGCCAGCGCCGCTTCCGGCGTCAGCAGCGCGGGCAGCGCCTCGTACTCGATGCGGACCAGGTCCAGCGCATCACGCGCGATCTCCTCGCTGACCGCCACCACCGCGGCCACTTCCTCGCCGACGTGGCGCACCACGCCGCAGGCCAGGATGCGCTGCTCCTTGCGGTGCGGGCCCCAGTTGCGGGCGGGCACATCGTGCCCGGTCACCACCAGCTTGACGCCGGGCAGCGCCTTCGCCGCGGAGGTGTCGATGCGCACGATGCGCGCATGCGGGTGCGGGCTGCGCAGCACCTTGGCGTGCAGCATGCCGGGCAACTTGATGTCGCCGGCATACTGCGCGCGCCCCATGACCTTTTCCCGCGCGGTCACCTGCGGCGTGGAGCTTCCCACGATGGCCTTGCTCATGCCGGCCTCCTGCTTGTCTGGTTGCATGAATGCGATGCGCTGCCCTGGGTCATTCCGCCGTGATCGCGAGGTCGCGGATCACCTTGCCCAGCCGCTCGTAGTCGGCCGCGTTGACCTTTTCCAGCGCGGCCGGGGCGCCGCCCACCGGGCTGGCGCCGAAGGTGGCCATCTTCTCGGTCACGTCGGGCAGGCGCAGCACGTCGTTGAGCTGCTGGTTCAGCACCTTGACCACCTCGGGCGGCGTGCCCTTGGGCGCCATCACGCCATGCCAGGCGCCGACCACCACGTCCTTGTAGCCGAGCTCGGCCAGCGTCGGCACGTTGGGCAGCAGCGGCGAGCGCTTTGCGTCCGTGATCGCCAGCGGGATCAGCCGGCCGGTGTTGATGTACTGCGCCACCGGACCCAGCGTGACGTAGGCAAAGTTCACGTGCCCCGCCACCACGTCGTTGACCGCCGGCGCCACGCCCTTGTACGGCACGTGCTGGATCTTCACGCCCGCGGCGCGGTTGAGCATCTCGCCGGCGATGTGCATCGGCGAACCCGCGCCCGGGCTGCCATAGGTCAGCGTCTTGCCGCCCCTGGCCACGGCAATCATCTCGCCGACGGTCTTGATGCCGGCCTGCGGGTTGGCCACCAGCAGCACCGCCTGCACCGCGGTCTGGATCACGGGGGTGAAGCCGTGCAGCGGGTCATAGCTGGCCGACGGCGCCAGCTTGAGCACCATCGGCGCCAGCGTGAAAGGATTGGGCGTGTACAGCAGCGTGTAGCCGTCCGCCGGCGCGCGGCTGACGAAGCTGGCGCCGACCACGCCGCCGGCACCGGGGCGGTTCTCGACGATGACCGGCTGCTTCAGGCGCGCCGACAGCTTGTCGGCATAGAGCCGGGCCATGGCGTCGGTGTCGCCGCCGGGCGGATAGGCCACGACCATGGTCACGGTCTTGGCCGGATACGCGGCGGTGGCCAGCGCGCTGCCCGCGGCAAGCGCAAGCGCGGCCATGGCAGTGGCTGCAAGGAAAAGGCGGCGGGGGCGTTCGTGTCTCATCAACAGCTCCTGTGGGGGCGCATTCGCGGTTGGAGTGGGCTGTTGTGCGCACCGCGAAAACAGGGTTGGCTCGGGTTACAACACTTTCGGTTGTTTTATTAGTAAAACGTACGTTCACACCAGGAACATTGGTAATCCTAGGTCGCCAATATTGACAACTCAAATTACGTTAAACACCTATTGACATTATTTGGTTTGTTTAATTCTCTTGCATGACACGAAAGCGACACCCGGTGGCGGAATTGGCGAGCGCCTGTGAGACAATCGGGCCCGCCAACCGGCCCGAACTCCGCGGCCGGCAGACCCTGACCAAGAGGAACGCATGCCCCGTGACGCCGCGCCCGCCAACGGCCAGCCCGCGCCAGACACCGACAACACCAGCCCGTGGACCGACCTCGACGAGGCCGGCAGCGGCCTGACCGTCGACAATTTCCTGACCACGATGCTGAGCCAGCTGGTCACCGCGCTGCGCAGCACGGTGACCAAGCCCTATGCGGAACAGTTCGGCCTGACCGTGCCGGAGTGGCGCATCCTGGCGCTGCTGGCGCACGCGCGCGAACTGCCGTTTGCCGAGCTGGTGACCCAGTCGACCTCGGACAAGGCGCTGGTGAGCCGCACGCTGCGGCTGCTGGAGGATCGGGGATTGGTGCGGCTGACCTCAGCCGGCAACACGCCGCGCAAGAAGCTGATCTGCGCGATCAGTGAAGCCGGTGCCGCGCTGCACGACCAGGTGATGCCGCTGGCGCGGCGGGGGCAGGCGCAGGTGATCCGGCAGTTGTCGCCGGAGGAGCGGGAAGCGGTTTACCAGGGGCTGCGCAAGCTGTTGCGCACGCAGGAATAAAGAAAAAGGGCCGCACCCGGATTGCGGGGCGGCCCGAAGGGAACGGGACCAGCACGCCCGTTCAGACCTCCAGTTCTTCCAGCACCCGCCCCTTGGTCTCGATGCCAAGGAAATGCACGGTGACAGCCGCCAGCGCCGGCACCACGGACAGCGCGAAGAAGGCGACGCTGAGGTTGCCGCTGCCAATGGTGCTGGCGATCAGGCCAGGCGCGAAGATCGCCGCCAGCTTCAGCCAGGCGCCGCCCAGGCCGCAGCCCATCGCGCGGACGCTGGTCGGGTACAACTCGGGCGTGTAAACATAGGCGGTGATAAAGCCGCTGGCCAGGAAGCCCATCGCCAGCGCGCAGAAGGTCGCTACCACATACACGTTCGAAGCGTGGAACACCCCCGCCAGCACCAGCGACAGCGCGCACAGCAGGAACGACACGTTGATCACCGGCTTGCGGCCCACCTTGTCGACAATCATCGCGCACACCAGCGAGCCGACCACGCCCAGCACCGAGGCGCCGGCGGCAAGGTTCAGCGCCAGCTGCAGCGGCGCGTGGTAGACGGTCTTGTAGACCGTGGGCAGCCACGTCGACAGCCCGTACTGGATAAAGCCGCAGGTTGCCCACAGCATCCATACCGCCAGCGTGCGGCCGAGGTAGGCCTTGCTGACCAGGTCACGCACGCGCCGGCGCGGGTGCTGGGTCATGCGGTCGTAGCTGCCGGCATTGACCGGCGGCGGCAGCGGATCCTTGGCGCGCGCCTCGAACGCACGCAGTGCGGCATCGGCTTCTTCAAGACGGCCTTTCTCCGCCAGCCAGCGTGGCGATTCCGGGATCACGCGGCGCAGGATGAAGAACAGCACCAGCGGCACGCCGCCGATGAAGTACATCACCTCCCAGCCGTAGTGCGGCACCAGCCAGGCGCCAACGCCGTTGGACACCATCAGGCCGATCGGGAACACCACCTCGTACAGCAGCACGAAGCGCCCACGCCCATGCGCGCGCGTGACTTCGTTGATATAGGTGGCGGCCACCGGCAGCTCACCGCCAAGGCCGAGGCCCTGCACGATGCGCAGCAGCAAGAAGATCTCGAACGACGGCGCGAAGCCGCAGGCAATGCTCATCAGGCCGATGATGCCCGCGCTCCAGCCGATCGAGCGCAGCCGGCCGAAGCGCTCGGCCAGTCCCGGGAACAGCAGCGCGCCGACCAGCTGGCCGACCGAAGGCGCAGCGATCAGCACGCCGATCTGGCCCGGCGTCAGCGACCACTGCGCGATCAGCAGCGGCAGCGTGGCTGCGATGGCGATGACGTCGAAGCCATCGAAGAAGGTGGCCAGGCCGATCAGCAGCCGGGCGCGGATATGCATGGCGTTGCCCGGCATGCGCTCGATGCGGGCAACGATATTGCCGCGCGTGAGCGGGCCGCTGCGGGCCGCCGCCGCGCTCTGGCCGGCGCTGTCGGCCGTGGTCACGATACCTGCGGTGGCGGCCACCGGTGCGCCGGGGGACGCTGCGTCTTGTCTCTGGGTTAACACGGGGCTTCTCGGTTTGATTCTTCGGGGGTTGCTCCCCTCTCCCGCTTGCGGGAGAGGGGCCGGGGGAGAGGGCAGGCACTTGATAACGGCAGATGCCGCGGCTTGCCCGGCGGCCTGGGAAGAGGCAGTCGGGATTCGACAGCGCATCGGCTACGGCGTGCGCTGGCCCTCTCTCCCGCCCCTCTCCCGCGCGCGGGAGAGGGGAGAACACAATCGCGAAATTACAAGTCCAGCACCAGCTTGCTGCCCTTGCACCCCGACACGCACACCATCATGGTCTTGTTGCTGGCGCGCTCGCTGTTGCTGAGCACGCTGTCGCGATGGTCGGGGCAACCTTCCAGCACCGCGGTCTCGCACGAGCCGCACACGCCTTCGCGGCAGCTGTAGTCCATCTGCACGCCGGCATCGAGCAGTGCGTCCAGCAGCGACTTGCCGGACGGCACCTTGACGGTGGTGCCGGTGCGCGACAGCGACACGGTGTACTCGCCCTCCTGCACCGCCTCGGTCGAGGGGTCGGCGGCAAAGCGCTCGATATGCACGTTCGGGTAGCCATGCGCTTCGCAGGCAGCCTCGAACGCCTTCAGCATCGGACCGGGGCCACAGCAGTAGAAGTGCGTCTGCACCTCCTGGCCGGCCAGCATCGCGTTCAGGTCCGGCGGCACGCCGGCCTCGTCGTCGAAGTGAAAGTGCACGGCATCGCCATGGGCCGACAGCTGTTCGACGAATGCGGCCTCGGCACGCGAACGGGCGCAGTAGATCAGCGTGAACGACCTGCCCAGCTCGGCCAGGCGGCGCGCCATGCAGACGATCGGCGTGACGCCGATGCCGCCGGCGACCAGCACGGTGTGCGCGGCGCTTTCGTCCAGCTCGAAGTTGTTGCGCGGCGCCCCCACGGTCAGCGTGGCGCCCACGCGCAGCTGCTCATGCACGTAGCGCGAACCGCCGCGGCTGCCGCGGTCCAGCAGCACGCCCACGGTATAGCGCCGGCGCGCTTCGGGCGCGCCGCACAGCGAGTAGCTGCGCACCAGGCCGTTGCCCAGGTGCAGGTCGATATGGGCGCCCGGGCTGTACTCGGGCAGGGTCTTCCCTTCGGGATCTTGCAGTTCGATGCTGACCACGCCGCGCGCTTCATAGCGCATGGCGTGGACGCGCAGGGTCAGGGACTGGTGGGCACTCATTGCTGCTTCCTTCGATTGCTGCTGACTTACCGCTTCTCGGTCAGGAACTTGCCTGCCGGTCCGCCCGCGTTCTTCTGGCGGCGGGTGTTGCCGTCGATGCCGCCTTCGATCGCCCATTCGGCGAACATGGTCGGGCCCGGCTCGAAAGCGCGCGGCTCCCAGTGTTCGTCGAGCTGGTCTTCGTCGGCGTAGTACTCGATCAGGCCGCCGGCCGGGTTCTTGAAGTACCAGAAGTAGGCCGACGAGATCGGGTGCCGGCCCGGGCCGAGCTGCGTATCCCAGCCCTTGCGCGAGACATGCATGCCGCCGCCGAAGACTTCGTGGATGTCGCGCACGGTGAAGGCGACGTGATTCAGGCCGCTCTTCGGTTCCGGCAGCTGCAGCAGGAACAGGTCGTGGTGGCCGCCTTCGGGCGTGCAGCGCAGGAAGGCGCCGCGGTCCGGGTAGCGGTCCGACGGCACGAAGCCGAACTTCTCGACATAGAAGCGCTCAGTGGCCTTGACGTCCTTGACGAAGAACACCACGTGGCCCACTTCGATCGGGGTGGCATGGTCGTAGATCGGGCTGCGCTGGTTCAGGCGCGGCTTGTCGTTCCACGTGTTCATCAGCGCGCATTCGACCTGCACGTCATGCTTGCGGGTGACCTGGAAACGCACGGCCAGGCCGTTCGGATCGGTGCAGCCCACGCGCAGCGTATCGCCCTCGCCTTGCTTCACGAAGCCCGGTGCATCAGCGATTGCCTTGGCGAGCTGGTCCAGCGAGGCCTGTGACTCGACGCCCCACACCACTTCGCGCAGCGTCGGGCCGGCCTCGATCGCGGGCGGCAGCGTGGCATCGTCGATGCGGCGCACCAGCACGCGGCAGCCGTTCAGCGTTTCAAAATCCAGGCCCTGCGCATCGTCGCGCTTGATGGCCAGGCCCCAGTCGGTGAAAAAGCCACGGCAGGCGTCAAAGTCATCCGCGCCGTAGACGATCTCGTCGATCCCCAATACCTTGATCATTGCTTCTCTCCAGCCTGCCGGGTTCAGTGGTTGGCCCACGGCAGCGGTTGTTCGTTCAGGCCCCAGTACACGCTCTTCTGCTCCATGTACTGCAGGATGCCAAGCCGCCCCTTCTCGCGGCCCAGGCCGCTGTCGCGCCAGCCGCCGAACGGCGTCGCGATCGAGAATTGCTTGTAGGTGTTGATCCACACATTGCCCGCCTGCACGGCGCGTGCCACGCGCCAGGCGCGCTTGTAGTCGCGCGTCCAGATGCCCGCGGCAAGCGCATAGACGCTGTCGTTGGCCTGCGCGATCAGGTCATCCTCGTCGTCGAACGGGATTGCGACCAGCACCGGCCCGAAGATCTCTTCCTGGCAGATGCGGGCGTTGTTATCCAGCCCTTCGATGATGGTCGGCGTGTAGAAATAGCCGTTGGGCAGGCCGGCCACGTCTGGGCGCAGGCCGCCGGTGCGCAGCTGGCCGCCCTCTTCCACGCCGGCGGCCACGTACGACTCGATGCTGTCGCGGTGGCGGTCGGTAATCAGCGGGCCCATCTGGGTACGCTCGTCGGCGGGGTCGCCCACGCGCAGGTGCGCGGCGCCCGCGGCCAGGCGGTCGATAAAGGCCTCGTACTGCGAGCGCGCCACGAACAGGCGCGAGCCGGCGATGCACGACTCGCCCGACGAGCTGAAGATGCCGTACAGCACGCCGTTGACCGCGTGGTCCAGGTCGGCATCGTCGAACACCATGGTCGGCGACTTGCCGCCCAGTTCCAGCGACACCGGCATCATCTTGTCGGCGGCGATATGGGCGATGTGCTTGCCGGTGGTGGTGCCGCCGGTGAACGACACGCGGCGCACCAGCGGATGCTTGGTGATGGCGTCGCCGATGACCGAACCCTTGCCGGGCAGCACGCTGAGCAGGCCCTTGGGCACGCCGGCCTCTTCGCAGATGCGCGCCAGCTCCAGCGCCATCAGCGGCGTGACCTCGGCGGGCTTGACCACCACGGCGTTGCCGGCGGCGAGCGCGGGCGCCATCTTCTGCGCCTCGCTGGCGATCGGCGAGTTCCACGGCGTGATCGCCGCAACCACGCCCATCGGCTCGTATACGCTCATGGTCAGGCAGTCGCCGCGCTGCGGCGTGATGGTTTCTTCCAGCGTCTCGCAGGCGGCGGCAAAGAACTGGAAGGTGCCGGCGGCGCTGGCCACCAGGGCGCGCGTCTCGCTGATCGGCTTGCCGTTGTCCAGGCGCTGGCGCTGGGCCAGCTGCTCGCCCTGGGCGCGGATCAGCTCGGCCACGCGGTACAGCACGGCGGCGCGCTCATGCGGCTTGCGTTGGGCCCAGCCGCTGGTGAGGAAGGCCTGATGGGCGCCCCGCACCGCTTCTTCCACGTCCGCCAGGCTGGCGGCGTTCAGTTCTGCCACCACTTCGCCGGTAGCCGGATAGCGGGTGCCATAGCGGTCGCCGGTCCCCAGGCGCCATTCGCCCGCGATGCAGATGGGGAGTACTTCTTGCGTCTTCATTGTCGTTGCCTGCTAAGTCTGTGGGGCGTTGGCTGCCGGGACTAGATCGATACCGCGTGCGCCCGGTTTCCCAGTGCGCGCACCACGCTGAACACGGTCAGCGCGGAAGTCTTGGGATTGGCCGCCAGCGGCTTGCCGCGCATCGTCAGCTCGAAGCCGCCGAAGGCGCCGCGCGCTTCCACGTGGTGCACGTTCTCCACCGCATGCGGGTCGGCCAGCAGCTTGACCGAGGTGCGGTCCAGCCCCAAGCCTGCCAGCGACACCGTGGCGGCCACGTTGGCGTTCTTGGGATACAGACGCGCCGCGTCGCGGGCCGTGCCTTCGAAGATCACGGTCGCCTCGGTCAGCGCATCCAGGTCGAAGAGCTGCTCGGCCGGCGTGCCGGCCCAGGCGCGAGCCGGCTTGCGGCCGGTGTAGATGACTTCGTCCAGCCCGCCGACACGCGCCGCGGCCAGCGCATCGATCGCGCCGATCGCACCTGACAACAGCTGCACCTGGGTGCCGCCGCGGCGCGCGGCCGCTTCCAGCCGCTCGGCCATGCCGGGCTCGGACAGCGCGCCCACCGACACCACCATGCACGGGATGCCGCGTTCCAGCGCCGGCACGATGTGCTCTTCCAGCGCATGGTGGCCGGCGCACTCGACCAGCAGGTCGGGACGCTGGTCGTCCAGGTGCGTCGCCACGCGGGCGCCCGGCGCCAGCGCGGTGACCGCGTCGCGGGCCTCGTCCATCGTGTGCTCCGGCACGATCACCACGTCGAACACCACCTCGGGATCGCTCTTGAGCAATTCCATCACGCCGCGGCCGATCGCGCCGCAGCCAACCATGGACACATGCAGCATCTCCGGTCTCCCTCAGGCGGTGACAGTGGTTTGTTCGCGCGCCGGCTCTTCGTTGTCCTTGTTCACCGGGGGGCCGGCGAAGATGGTCTTGAAGGAACCGATCGACAGCATGTCGATCTCCAGCAGGAACGGGCCCGACTCGACCGTGGCCGCTTCCAGCGCGGCGCCGACCTCGGCCAGGTTGCTCACGCGCGCATGGCGCAGCGACAGCGACTTGGCCAGCGTGGCGTAGTCCGGGGTATGCAGGTCCACGTAGTGGCGGCGGCCGCCGTACTGGGCGTCCTGGATGTTCTTGATCACGCCGTAGCCCTTGTCGTTCATCAGCACGATCACCATGTCGGCGCGTTCCTGCACCGCGGTGGCCAGTTCGCCCAGGTTCAGGATAAAACCGCCGTCGCCGGCCAGCGTGAAGGTCTTCTTGCCCGAAGCGGTCGCCGCAGCACCGATCGCGGCGCCGATGCCCATCGCCAGACCCTGGCCGATGCCGCCGCCCAGCGCATGCACGCCGGCACGCGAATCGAAGATGCGCAGATGGCGGTTGCCCCAGGTGCTGTTCGACACGGTCACGTCGCGCACCCAGTTGAAGCTGCGGCCGACCGCGCCCTGCAGCGCCTGCACCAGCGCCGAGTACGGGCCCAGGCCGTCGACCAGGCTGTTGACGGCGGTGTCATGGGCGCGGCGCAGGTCGGCGGCGAAGGCCGGGTCGATCTGCATGCGCTTTTCAAGCCGATCCGCCAGGGCGTCCAGCGCCAGCGCGGCGTCGCCGCTGACAAAGTAGTCGCTCAGGTAGCAGCGGCCTTCGGCGGCCGGGTCGGCGTCGATGCGCAGCAGCGGGCGCGGCAGCTTCAGTTCGTACTTCAGGGTTTCATTGCCGCGCAGGCGCGAGCCCACCACCAGCATCGCGTCGCAGGTCTGGTAGAAGGCCTCGACCGGCTTATGCAGGTTGTAGGCGCCCAGCGAACGGGGATCGTCTTCCGGCACGATGCCGCGGCCTTGCGTGCTGGTGACCACGCCGAAGCCCAGGTCCAGCAGGCGCTGCACCTGCTTGCTGGCGTGGCGCGCACCGCCGCCCAGCCACAGCAGCGGGCGCTTGGCCTTGGCCAGGCGCTCGGCCAGCGCGTCCAGCGCATGTGCCGACGGCACGTGCTGCGGCACCGTCAGCGGCTGCAGGTCGGCCGGCATCTCGATCAGCGCGGCCTGGATGTCGATGGGGATCTCCACGCTGACCGGGCCGGTCGGCGCCGTCAGCGCGGTCTGCACGGCCAGCTTGATGGTGCTGATGGCGGTGTCGGCGCTGCGGATGCGGAAGGCGGCCTTGGACACGGCCTTGAGCATGGTGAGCTGGTCCGGCGCTTCGTGGATGTAGGCGAGGCTCTGGTCCAGGTAAGGCGTTTCGATCTGGCCGGTGATATGCAGCATCGGCGTGCCGGCGGTCAGCGCTTCGACCATGGCGCCGGCGGCGTTGCCCGCGGCGGTGCCGGTGCTGGTCAGGCACACGCCCAGGCCACCGGTGGTGCGGGCATAGGCATCGGCCATATTGGTGCCGCCCGCTTCGCCGCGCGCCGGCACGAAGCGGATCTTGCCGCGCTCGCCCATGGCGTCGAGGATCGGCATATTGTGGATCGAGATCACGCCGAAGGCGGCCTTGACGCCGCACTGCTCGAGAAACGCCGTGATGGCGCAACCGACGGTGACCTGCTGTTGCTCGTACTGTTGTTGATTAGGCATGACGGGAGTGTCCTCCGGAGATATCGATATGGCTGCCCGTGGTGTACGAAGACAACGGCGAGGCAAGGAACAGGATGGCGCGGGCTGCCTCGACCGGCAGGCCCAGGCGGCCAAGGGGAATATGTTTCTGCTGGGCCAGGCGCGCGGTCCATGCGGCCCAGTCCAGGTGGCGGTCTGCTTCAGGGCGCGCCTCGAAGCGGCGGCGCCACTGGCCCGATTCGACCAGGCCGATCAGGATGCCGTTGACGCGGACGCCCTTGGGCGCAAACTCGGTGGCCATCGAGCGCACCAGGTTGAGCACGCCGGCACGCGCGGCGGAAGTCGCCACCATGTGCGGCTCCGGCTGCTGCGCCAGCAGCGAGTTGACGCAGACGATGGCGCCCTGGCCTGACTTCTCAAGCTGCGGCAGGAACGCGCGCGTCGGGTGGATCACGGAGAAGAACTTGAGCTGCAGTTCTTCCATCCAGGCCGCGTCCTCGGTGTTGGCGAAGGTGGAGACACGGCCCTGGCCGGCGTTGTTGACCAGCATGTCGACGTTGCCCAGCGTGGCCTGCACGGCAGCGGCAAAGGCGGCGACCTGTTCAGGCTTGAGCACGTCGCAGGTGGCGGCATGGAGCCGGCACCCGGGGAATTTCTCGCGCAGCTGCGCTTCGGCGCTGCGCAGTCGGTTCTCGTCGCGGCCGCACATGGCCACGGCGGCGCCCGCTTCGAGCAGCAGCTCGACGGTCGCCAGCCCGATGCCGGAGGACCCGCCGGTGACGACGGCAACCTTGCCGCCGAGTTCAATCATGGACATTGTCCTCACTCCCGATACAGATTCACCACCTTGGCGCCGCTGCTGCGCAGCGACGGGCGGTAGTCGAGCAGGCGCGACAACTCGCCCGCGGTATCCCTGACCTTCTCCACCATCGCATCCAGTTGCGCCGGATCGATATGCGCGGCGGGGATGGTGGCGCCCAACGCCGCCACCACCTTGCCGGTGCGGTCGCGCACGGGCGCGGCGATGGTGGAAATGCTGGCTTCGAAAAAGCCTTCCTGCAGCACGTAGCCGCGCTCGCGGTCGCGCTGCACGATCTCGTGCAGCTCGTCGACGGTGCGCGGCGTGCTCTCGGAAAACACCGCAAGCTGCGTCTCCGGGTACAGCGTGCGCAGCTCCGCCAGCGACAGGTCTTCCAGCAGCACGCGCCCCAGCACCGTGGCATGCGCGGGCAGGCGCGTGCCGACGTTGACCGAGCTGGCAAACGGCCGCGGCGACACCGCCTTGGCCACGTAGACGATCGAACGCCCGTCGCGCACCACCAGGTTGCTGGGATAGCCGATCTCGTCGCGCAGCCGCTCCAGCAGCGGGCGGCCCAGCTCGGTCAGCTCCAGCGACGCCAGGTATTCAAACCCCAGGCGCAGCACGGCCATGCCCAGCCGGAAATCCCGGCCGCCATCGGCGCGCTCGACAAAGCCCAGCATTTCCAGCGTGGCCAGCAGGCGGAACACGGTCGAGCGCGGCACCTTCAGGCGGCGCGCCAGTTCCGCTGCCGACATGGTGCGGTCCTTGCTGCTGAACTCGCTCAGCAGGCGCAGGCCGCGCTCCAGGCCCGGGACGATGTACTTGTCCGGGGTTTCGCTGGCGGCGGGCGTGGCCGGGATGGGGTTGCTGCTCATGGCTTCGGTGGATGCGTGCTGACGGACGTTCGCCGGCATCAGCGCTTGATCTTCGTCAGCGGATGCTCGGGCGGGTAGGTCGGCGTGATCGGCTTCCTCGCGCCCAGCATCACGCACATCAGCGCGTCTTCCTCGCCGATGTTGATTTCCTCGCGGTAGACGCCCGGCGGCACCGAGACCAGGTCGCGGTCGGTCAGGATGGTCTCGTAGCGCTCGCCGTCCTTTTCCAGGATCAGCTTGACCTTGCCGCGCAGGATGAAGAACACCTCTTCCACGTCGGTGTGGATATGCGACGGGCCTTCATGGCCGGCCGGGATGATCATGGTGGAGAAGGTGAAATGCTCGCTCGGCACGGTGTTGGTGTCGGCGGCCACGCCGGTGCCGCCGGTGCCCAGGTAGCGCATCTGCGCGCGGCGGTACTTGGGGTCGTAGTCGGCCTGGAACTTCAGCGCGTCCCAGTCGTACTTGCGCGTGGAGAAGCGCGCCACGCGGCTTTCCATCCATTGGTCGAACGAAGCGTTCTCCGGCTGGTCCCAGGAACGCTTGATGTTTTGCGGTTGAGAAAGATCGCTCATTTGGATTCCTTCTGTTTTCAGTGGATCGGTTGGATCAATGCATGACAAAGCCGCCGTTGACCGCCAGCGTCTGGCCGGTCACGAAACGGGCGAGGTCGGACAGTGCAAACAGCACCGCGCCGCAAACATCGTCGGGCAGTTGCTCGCGCGTGATCGCGCGCTGCTCGCGGTACAGGTCGTGCCGGTGCTGCGGCACGTATTCGGTGGCTTCCACCAGCGTCAGGCCCGGGGCCACGGCGTTCACCGTGATCTGGTCCTTGCCCAGTTCACGCGCCAGCGAACGGGTCATGCCGATGATGGCGCTCTTGCTCGCCACGTAGGCAAGCAGGTTGGGCGCGCCCCACAGCGGCGTGTCCGAAGCCAGGTTGACGATGGCGCCGCGGCCGCTGGCGCGCAGCGCCGGCAGGCAGGCGGTGGTCATCAGCCAGGTGCCGCGCACGTTGACGTTCATCACGCGGTCCCAGGTGGCGATGTCGATGGCGGCGGCGTCACGGCCGCCGGAATCCGTCACGGCGGCGTTGTTGACCAGGCCGTCGAGCCCGCCCAGCGCCTTGACCGCGGCCTCGGCGCAAGCCTGCACCGAGGCCGGATCGGACAGGTCCAGCGTGACCGGCACCACCTTCAGGCCGCGGGCGCGCAGGGCGTCGGCTTCCTGCTGCAGGCGCTCGGCCAGGATGTCGGCCATGGCCACAGTGGCGCCGGCTTCGGCCAGCGCCTTGACGAAGGCCAGGCCCAGTCCGCGCGCGGCGCCGGTGACCAGCACCTTGCGCCCGGCCAGCAGCGTGTTGTTGGTGTTTGCCTCAGGCATGGCTGGCGGCTCCGGCGGGTTGCAGCATGGCGACGGGCTCGTCGGCCACTTCCTGCTCGGCGCGGCGCTTGAGCAGGCGGCGCACGCGGGTAATGCCGGCGTCGTGCTGGTACAGCATCTCGTGGTCGCGCGCGTTCGGGGCCATCATTTCCAGCACCACGCGGTCCTGCTCCAGCACGTCCCAGTGCAGCTGCTCCAGGCGGTTGCGGTACAGGAAGCGCCACACGTCGCGCTCCCAGCCCTGCACGTGGCGGGTACGCCAGAAGAACACCATGCAGTGGTCTTCATCCACCGGCGTGGCCATGCCGACGATGCCGAACGGGCCGCCGGGGCCGACGCTGGCGCGGTACGGAATCGCCAGGCGCAGCCACAGCGTGCCGGTCTCGCCAAATTCCACCCAGTCGAAATTGACGCCGCGCTGGCCGGTCTTCTCGAACACCAGGCCGTGCTCGGTCTCGCGCACCTGCATCACGGCGGACTTCTCGCCGCTGGCCATCGAGTGCGACACCGCATGCAGGTAGGCGCCGTGCATCGGGTCCATCACGTTGTCGATGGCGTAGCGATAGTTGCAGTCCCAGTGCGCCACGCACAGGAAGTTGCTGTGTTCCTCGCTGACCAGTTCTTCCGGCAGGCGCAGTTCGTCGGGGCTGCCCTCGCCTTGCGGGGCCTGGTCCCCGAACCACAGGAAGATGGCGCCGGCCTTCTCCTGCACCGGGTAGCTGCGCACGCAGGTGCGGCCTTCCAGCGGGCAGCTTTCCACCGCCGGCACGCTCTTGACCTGGCCATCGCCGCCGACCTCGACGCCGTGGTACCAGCAGGCAACGCGGTCGCCCAGGTTCCAGCCCATCGACAGGCGCGCGCCGCGGTGCGGGCAGCGGTCTTCCAGGGCGTGGACCTGGCCTTCGCCGTCGCGCCACAGCACGATGTTCTGGCTCAGGCGGGTAATGCCGATCGGGGCATGGGACACCGCCCACGAGGCGGCGACCGGGTACCAGTAGTTGCGCAGGCCGGTGTTCAGGCGGGCTTCGGTGCGGGCTTGCTTGTTCGATTCCATGGTTTTCTCGCTTCGAGGCTGGACTTGGACTGGGGCGGGCTCAGGCACCCAGCCGGCGCATTTCGGACAGGAAGCGCTCTTCGGTCCAGGGCTGGCCGTCCACGCCCAGGAAGCCGGCGTCATTGAAGGCGCGCACGATGTCCTGCGGGTTCTGCGCGCCGCCTTCGAACGCGGCTTCGAGGGCATCGCCCAGCGCGTTCTCATAGGCGGTCGGCGCGGCGGCGCGGGTCTGCCAGACGATGTTGGCGACCTTGCCGGGCTGCTCGATATGGCCCTTGCCTGCCACGTTGTTCGGCGCCGGACGCTCCCAGGGCACCAGGTTCGGGTTGTACGAGAGGCTTTCCATTGCGCTTTGCTCCATGTCTTGCAGCGGGGGGACCGTGTTCCGCGTGCCTCGCCGACCGGTCTTGCGATCGCCTGGCTACGTTTTACTAATGAAACACTGGTTTAGATATTGAACACAGGTACGACTATAGACAACGCGGCCGCAAAAATTGACTGGGGTTAACCCGCGATCGGCATACGAAATCTGGAACGGGTGGCGCAAGCTGCGCGACACCGCTCGGGATGCGGCGGCAGGCGCCGCCGCGGTGGCTTCAGGTGGCGTCGTCCAGCACCGAGCGGATCAGCCGCGCGGTGGCGGCGGCCTGGTCGATATAGCAGGCGTGGCCGGCATCGGGGATCAGCGAGAACGGCAGGCCGAAGCGTTCGGCCAGCGTGCCGCAGGCTGGCGGCGTGGTGACGACATCGCGGCTGCCGCAGGCGATCTGCGTGGGCAAGGCATCGGGGCGCCGCGCCAGGTAGGCGTGGATGTCGTCGCCGCACAGCATCGCCACCGCCTGGCGGTAGCCGTCCGGGTTCAGCCGCTGCATGTTCCAGCGCACCCATGCCTGGGCGCCGGGGTCGGCTTCCTCGCTCAGCAGCCGGGCCGGGCCGCGTTGCGCCAGGCCATCGACGCCCAGGGATTCCAGCGCCTCCAGCCGCTGCCGCGCCACTTCCCTTGCCTGCGCCTCCCTGCCCGCGCCGCCGTAGCCTTGCGCCACGCTGAGCAACAGCAGGCGCGCGGGCAGCTGGCGCGCGTTGGCAACATAGGCCGCCGCCATCAGCGCGCCCAGCGAATGCCCGACGATCAACGCCGGCTGCACGCCCAGTGCCTGCAGCAGCCGGTCCAGCCGCTGCGCGTAGTCCGACGCCAGCGGCCGCGCCTGCGGCAGCGGCGACGAATCGCCATAGCCCGGCGCATCCCAGGCGATCACCCGCGCGTGCGCGGCCAGCAGGCTCGCGCACGGCAGCCACGACGCCGCCCCGGAACTGATGCCGTGCAGCAGCACGACCGCCGGGCCCGTGCTCCCGCCGCTGCGGTAAGCCACGCGCTCGCCGTCCGCGCCCACCTGCACCACGCGCTGGGCAAACCCGCTGTCGAGGGCTTCCAGCAACTGCCGGTCTGGCTCGGCCAGGATGTGGGGCTGATTTTGTTCCATATATAAAACTTAGGTTTGAGAATAAAACTTTTAAAGCATAGGCGTGTCGGGGCCCAGCCGGGATGAGGGTTAACGATAGAAAGATCGGAAACCTCCGCGCAGAGCCGGCGTTAGCCGTCGCGGCGTCGCCTCACTAGGGATAACCCTCCTCACATCTTGTGGAAACTCGCAGCTATATTTTGCTTGACGTTTCTTATGTTGTTTGATGTTTCATATATAAAACACAAAAGAGACCGAAACAGCATCCGCAGCCGCCATCCGCAGTGGCAGCGGACGACAAGACGACAAAACGGAAAACGGAAGGAAACTGGTAGATGAAACTTGCACGAATCGCCGCAGGCCTGGCCGCGGCTTTCCCCCTGCTGGCCTCGGCACAATCCTCGGTCACCCTGTACGGGGTCATCGACACGGGCGTCGAGTATGTGAGCAATGTCGGCGCCAACGGCGACGGCCTGGTGCGCATGCCCAACCTGACCGCGACCGTGCCCTCGCGCTGGGGCATCCGCGGCACTGAAGACCTTGGCGGCGGCCTGAAGAGCATCTTCGTGCTGGAGTCGGGCTTCTCGCCGGATTCGGGCACCTCCAACCAGGGCGGCCGCCTGTTCGGGCGCCAGGCGCTGGTCGGGCTGAGCAACCAGTACGGGCAGCTGTCGTTCGGCCGCCAGTACACCATGCTGTTCTGGGCCACGCTCGACAGCGATGTCCTGGGGCCCAACGTGTACGGCTCGGGCTCGCTCGACAGCTACCTGCCCAATACGCGCGCCGACAACGCGGTGTCGTACAAGGCCAACTTCAGCGGTTTCGTGGTGGGCGCCACCTACAGCTTCGGGCGCGATGCGGTCAACGCCGGCCCCAGCCCCTCGGGCACCAACTGCGCCGGCGAGAACGCCACCGACAAGAAGGCGTGCCGCCAGTGGTCGGCCATGCTCGGCTACGACAACAAGACCTGGGGCGTCACCGCCGCGTATGACTCGCAGCGCGGCGGCCCGGGCGCCTTCGGCGGCCTGACCAACAGCAACCTGACCGACGACCGCCTGTCGCTCGGCGGCTACATGCTGTTCCAGCGCACCAAGATCGGCGCCGGCTGGATCCGCCGCGACAACGAGGGCAGCCCCACCCCGATCAGCGACCTGTACTACGCCGGCGCGTCCTACGACATCACCCCCGCGGTCAACCTGGCCGGCCAGGTCTACTTCCTGAACTACCACGGCAGCGACAACCAGGCCATGCTGTATACGCTGCGCGCGATGTACAGCTTCAGCAAGCGCACCTCGGTGTACGCCACCGCCGGCTTCATCAACAACGGCGGCCAGCTGGCCATGTCGGTCAGCGGCGGCTCGCCTGGCTCGAACCCGCGCCCGGGCGAGAACCAGTGGGGCTCGATGATCGGCATCAAGCACGTTTTCTGATTTCCTCCGCGCCCCCCGGCGGTACCGTCCGGCGCATGCAAGGCGCCGGACGCCAACACAGCCATTGGCCCCGGCCCGTCCGGGCGCCACGTCTTACAGAGGTCTGAACATCATGAAGTCCGTACGCCGCAAAGTACTCGCCACGCTGGCCGCCGCGACCGCCCTGGTCGCTGCCACCGGCGGCACCGCCCTGGCCCAGGGTGCGTACCCGAACAAGCCCATCACCATCGTTGTAGCCTATCCGGCCGGCGGCGACGTCGACGTGCTGGCGCGCCTGTTCGCGGAAAAGCTCGCCCCGCGCCTGAAGCAGTCGGTGGTGGTGGAAAACCGCACCGGCGCCGCCGGCACCATCGGCAGCGCCTACGTGGCGCGCGCCAACCCGGACGGCTACACCCTGCTGCTGGCCCCCAACACCGTCGCCCTCGCGCCGCTGGTGCTCAAGGCCGGCACCGGCGCCAGCTATGACGTGCAGCACGACCTCACTCCCATCAGCCAGATCGGCACGCAGTCGCTGTTCGTGGTCGTCAACAAGGGCAGCGGCATCACCAAGGTCAGCGAGCTGGTGGCGCGCGCCAAGGCCGGCAAGGTGGAAACCTATGCCACGCCCGGCAATGGCTCGCCGATGCACATCATGGGCGAAATGTTCAACAAGTCCGCCGGCATCAAGATCAGCCAGGTGCCCTACCGCGGCTTGGCGCCGGCCATCGTCGACGTGATCGGCGGGCAGGTGCCGGTGACCTACATCACCTATGGCGCAATCTCGCAGTATGTCGGCAACGGCAGCCTGGTGCCGCTGGCGGTTGCGGACCAGAAGCGCTCGCCGTTCGCGCCCAACGTGCCGACGCTGGCCGAGCTGGGCTACAAGGACGTGGAAATCGGCGCCTGGCAGGCCCTGCTCGGACCCAAGGGCATGCCGGCCGACCTGGTGCGCACGCTCAACACGCACGTCAACGAGATCCTGAAGATGCCCGACGTGGTGGCGCGCATGGCCACCATCGCGGTCACGCCTGCGGGCGGCGAGCCGGCGGTGCTGTCGAAGCTGATCGCCGCCGACACCGCCCGCTACACCAAGGTGGTCAAGGAGTTCGGCATCCAGGCGGACTAGCCTGAGGCCGGACCGCCAGGCGTCCCCGCCGCGTGCGGGACGCCTGGCTTTCAGCGCAGCAAACCGTACGCGCCAGGTGTAAGAATTACCCGCGGCGCGGCGACTCCCGCGCCACAGCCGCCATCGTTGCAAAGTGGCCCGGAAGTTGCTGGGTAGCGCGCATGGACCTGTCGTTCGACTGGCGCGAAGCCCTCCTCCTGACCCTGTCCCCGCTCGAGATCATCGTGCGCGGCACGTTGATGTACTGGGTGCTGTTCCTGCTGTTCCGCTTCGTGGTCCGGCGCGACATCGGCTCGCTGGGCATCGCCGACCTGCTGTTGGTGGTGATCGTCGCCGACGCCGCGCAGAACGGCATGGCAGGCAACGGCGAGAGCGTCGCCGATGCCGTGCTGCTGGTGGTCACGCTGATCGCCTGGAACCGGCTGATCGACCTGCTGGCCTACCACTCCCCCGCTTTCCAGCGCTTTGCCGAACCCAGGAAGGTGCTGCTGGTGCGCAATGGCACCAAGCTGCGCGAGAACATGCGGCGCGAATCCATCACCGACGAAGAGCTCGAAGCCAAGTACCGGCAGGAGGGACTGGAATCGATCGACGAGGTCAAGGCGCTGTACCTGGAGGCCGACGGCAAGGTCAGCGTGGTCAAGAAGAAGTAAGCGCCTGGCCGGCGCATGGCACCGGCCGGCCGAGGCAGCCCTTGCTGCCTTAGAGATCGGCGAACCTGCGCCCCTGCGCCGCCAGTTCCTCCAGCAGTGGCGCCGGCGCGAAGTCCGCGCCATACAGCGCCTCATAGCGCCGCATCGCCGCCAGCACCTTGTCCAGCCCGATGGTGTCGGCATAGAACATCGGGCCGCCGCGATACACCGGCCAGCCGTAGCCGTTCACCCAGATCACGTCGATGTCCGAGGCGCGGATCGCCTTGCCTTCCTGCAGGATCTTCGCGCCTTCGTTGATCATCGGATAGATGCAGCGCTCCAGGATCTCCTGCTCCGACACCACGCGGCTGTTCCTGCCCTGTTTCGCGGCGAAGTCGCGAATGACCTGCTCGACCACCGGCGACGGCTTCGCGTTGCGCTGTTCGTCGTAGTCGTAGTAGCCGGCGCCGGCCTTCTGCCCGCGGCGGTCCATCTCGCACAGCACCTCGCGCAGCGTCGAGCCGCTGGACTTCTCGCGCACCCAGCCAAGGTCAAGCCCGGCGAGATCGCTCATGGCGAAGGGGCCCATCGGAAAGCCGAAGTCGTACAGCACGCGGTCCACGTCCCACGGCAGCGCCCCGTCCAGCACCAGCTTCTGGGCCTCGCGCTGGCGCTGGGCCAGCATGCGGTTGCCGACAAAACCCGGGCATACCCCGACCAGCGCCGCGACCTTGCCGATCTTGCGCGCGAGTTCCATCGCGGTGCGGATCACCGGCTTTGCGGTCTTGTCGCCGCGCACCACTTCCAGCAGCTTCATCACGTTGGCGGGCGAGAAGAAATGCAGGCCGATGACCGCCTCCGGGCGCGAGCTCGCGGCCGCGATCACGTTCACGTCCAGCGCCGAGGTATTGGTGGCAAGGATGGCGCCCGCTTTGGCGATCCGGTCCAGCTTGCCGAACAGCTCCTGCTTGACCTCCATGTTCTCGAACACCGCTTCGATGATCAGGTCGGCATCGGCCAGCAGCTGCAGGTCCAGCGTGGGCGTGAGCAGCGCCATGCGGGCCTCGACATCGGCCGCGCTCAGGCGCCCCTTGCGCGCGGTGTTGTCGTAGTTGGCCCGGATCGTCTTCAGGCCGCGGTCCAGCGCCTGCTGCGAGGACTCGACGATGGTCACCGGATAGCCGGCGTTGAGGAAGTTCATGGCGATGCCGCCGCCCATGGTGCCCGCGCCGACGATGCCGATGCGCCTGACCGCAAGGGCGGGCGTGTCGGCTCCCACATCCGGCACGTTCCATACCTGGCGCGAGGCAAAGAAGTAGTAGCGCTGGGCCGCCGACTGCGTGCCGTTGAGCAGTTCGGTGAACAGCTCGCGCTCGCGCTTCAGGCCGGCTTCGAATGGCAGCTCCACCGCCGCCTCGATGCAGCGGATATTGAACTCGGGCGCATCGAAGCCGCGAAAGCGCCGCGCATTGGCCTTGCGGAAGGCTGCGAACAGTTCCGGCTTGCCGCGAGCGGCCGCCACCTTGTCATCGGATTCGCGCACCTTGCGCAGGGGCCGCTTCTCGGCCACCACCTTGCGTGCGAACGCCACCGCGTCGGCACGCAACGAGGCGTCATCGGTCAGCAGGTCGACCAGACCCGTCTCCGCCGCTGCGCTGGCCGCCACGTGCGTGCCCGAGGTGACCATCTCCAGCGCCTGTTCCGGGCCCACGATACGCGGCAGCCGCTGGGTGCCGCCCGCCCCCGGCAGCAGGCCGAGATTGACTTCCGGCAGCCCGCACTTTGCCGAGCGCGTGGCAATGCGGTAGTGGCACACCAGCGCCAGCTCCAGCCCGCCGCCGAGCGCGGTGCCGTGGATGGCAGCCACCACCGGCTTGGGCGCGTCCTCGATCATGGCCTGCACCTCCGCCAGCGACGGGCCCGCCGGCGGCTTGCCAAACTCGGTGATGTCCGCGCCCGCGACAAAGGTCTTGCCGGCGCAGATCAGCACCACGGCCTTGACGGCATCGTCGGCGAGCGCGCGCGCCATGCCGTCGCGGATGCCGCTGCGCACGGCGGCGGACAGTGCATTGACGGGGGGCGAGTCGAGGCTCAGGACGGCGATGTCGGCGTCCACCGTGAGGTCGGTCACGGCGTTGATGGCGGTCATGGATCGGTTCTCCTGGATTGAATCGGTGTGGGGTGCCGGTGCAGGCCCGGCGGATGCTCAAGCGCCGCCCTGCGCCGGCGCGGGTCGACAATGCGCAGGGCCAGCACGAAGGCGGCGCACTTGACCACGATGGCGAGCGCGAACACCACCCAGAAGCGCACGCCCTGGGCCAGCAGGCCGCCGCAGACCGGGCCGATGGCCATCATCGCGTAGGTGGCGGTATCGGACACCGCCAGCAGCATGGGCCGGTCCTTGCGGCTGCCGAACTCCATCACGAGGTTGTCAGCCGAGATGAAGAAGCCGCCAAAGGCGGCCCCCAGCCCACAGAAGGCAAGCAGGAAGCCGGGCAGCGTGGTGCCGCACAACAGCAGCAGCGTTGCCGCCACCCACAGCGCGATGCTGGCCAGGAACACCAGCCGGTAGCCGTGGCGGTCGGCGATGCGGCCCCAGGCCAGGCTGCTGGTGGTCTGCGCCAGCAGGTAGGCCAGGCTCATGTAGCCCAGCACCGCACCGGACAGGTCGATATGGGTGCCGGCATAGATCGCATAGAACGGCATCGCCATCATGCCGGACGCCACCAGCGCGCGCGCCACGAAAAAACGCACGAAATCGCGGTCCGCACGCAGCAGCGCCGGCACCTCGGCCAGGCGGCGCAGGAAGCCCGCCGGCAGGCGCACGTCGTGCAGGGTCGGCTCGCGCATCTGCGTGAGCGCTGAAATGCCGATGCTGGTCAGCACAAAGGCCGCCAGGAAGGTGGCGGCATAGCCGTTGCCCAGCACCTGGTTGCCCACCAGGTAGCGCCCGCCCAGCCACGCCACCGCGGCCGCGGTGAGCCCGCCGCAGAAATTGCGCAGCGCGGTCAGCCGGCCGCGGCGCGCCAGTGGGATGATCTTGGAGGTCAGGTAGTTGAAGCTGACGTTCTGCACGCCGTTGAGCAGCCCGAACAGCAGCAGGAAGATGCCCGCCGCGACCAGCGCCGCCTCGCCCGACAGCCACAGCGCCGACAGCGCCAGCCCCAGGATCTGCGCGCGCACCAGCCAGCCCACCAGATAGATCAGCGGCAAGACGCGCGGGCGGTGCTCGATCAGCGTGGCGCCCCAGATCGACGACGCGGCCATGCCCGCATATTGCGCGGACAGCACGATGCCGACAGTCAGCTTGGAGCCGGACAGCAGGTACAGGTAGGCCGGCACGAAGGTGGGCGCGGTCACCAGCCGGAACCCGGTCATGCCCAGCATGCCGTGCGCCAGGTAGGCGCGGGCGTTGCGCGGCAGGTGCTGGTCGACATGCTGGAGATAGCACCGCTCAGCCTGTTCATGCGCGCTCAGGTCAGGCCCCTCGTCGGGGCCGGCTACCCGCTCGGGGGTCCGCTCGCCTGTCATGCGCCGAGACCTGTGCCGCCTGAATCCACCCAGCGCACGCAGTCCGGCGCCCGGGCACCGGGATACGAAACGGTTCGCTGGTCGAGCGAAGGCATGACGACGGGCACGGCTTGGTCTCCCTATGGCACCGGTCTGCGTTGGCAAGCTGCCTGTCCGGCATCGCACGCAACCGGCGCATCCCGTTTTTTAGTGATAGCAGTATGTTTTGAATGGATGCTACCACAGGAAACATCTTCAACGCCCGGCCTTCCTTTCACTGGGTGATTACGTCGAATTACCGCTTATTTCCTCGGATTTTTCGTGCTGCAGCGCAACCTCAGACATGACCCATGGCCTGCAATGCACGCACATAGGAGATCCGGCCGCTGCTCCCACCACATCCATTTTAGGTAATTGAGTATTGACGCTGCCAGATGCGACTTGTATAACGGGATACGCCGCCTGGCCGACCAGCCAGGTGCGGGCGACCTCACCGGCAGCGCGCCAGAGAAAGAGGCGTCCAGCGAAAGGCACCTGAGCACAAGGAGACACGCGTGGACGAGTTGGAGACCTTCCGGCAGCAGGCGCGCGCCTGGCTGGAGCAGAACTGTCCGGCCGAGATGCGGCAGCCGGTGCGCAACGAAGACGACATCTGCTGGGGCGGGCGCAGGTTCCGCTTCCAGTCCGAGGCCCAGCGCCAGTGGCTTGGCCGCATGGCCGACAAGGGCTGGACCGTGCCCGAATGGCCCACGGAATACGGCGGCGCCGGCCTGGCGCGCGAGCAGGCCAAGGTGCTGCGCGAGGAAATGGCCCGGCTCGGCTGCCGCGTGCCGCTGCAGAGTTTCGGCATCTCCATGCTTGGCCCCGCCCTGCTCAGGTACGGCACCGAAGCCCAGAAGCGCGAGCACCTGCCCCGCATCGCCCGCGGCGAAATCCGCTGGTGCCAGGGCTACTCCGAGCCCAACGCCGGTTCCGACCTGGCCGCGCTGCAGACCCGCGCCGAGGACCGCGGCGATCATTTCCTGGTCAACGGCCAGAAGGTGTGGACGTCCTATGCCGACCAGGCCGACTGGATCTTCTGCCTGGTGCGCACCGATGCTGCGGCGCAAAAGCACACCGGCATCAGCTTCCTGCTGTTCGACATGGAAACGCCGGGTGTGACGACCCGGCCCATCCTGCTGATCTCCGGCAAATCCCCCTTCTGCGAGACCTTCTTCGACGACGTCGCGGTGCCGCGCGCACAGCTGGTCGGCGAGCTCAACGGCGGCTGGGAGATTGCCAAGTACCTGCTCACCCACGAGCGCGAGATGATCAGCGCCATCGGCAGCCGCGGCATGCGGCAGCCGCTTGGCGCGCATGCGGCAAAGGCCATCGGGCTGGACGCCGCCGGCCGGCTCGACGAGCCGATGCTGCGCGCACGCGTCGCGCAGTTCGAGATCGACGAAGCCGCCTTTGCCGCGGCCGGCGAGCGGGTGCGCGACCTGGCCCGCCAGGGCGAGGGCATCGCGGCGTTCTCGTCGGTGCTCAAGTACTACGGCGCGGAACTGAACAAGCGCCGCTACGAGCTGCTGATGTCGATCGGCGGCAGCGACGCGCTGGAATGGGAAAGCGAGCGCAGCCAGCAGGGCGCGCTGGCACGCGCGTGGCTGCGCAGCAAGGCGAACTCGATCGAGGGCGGCACCAGCGAGGTCCAGCTCAACATCGTCGCCAAGCGCCTGCTCGGCCTGCCGGGCGCCTGAGCCCGGCCCTGTGCGCTTCCCCCCGCTGCCCCGTACCCAGACACGAGTCCGCCCATGCCCATCGTACTGAACCAGACGCAGGAAATGCTGCGCGACAGCGCCCTGACCTTCCTGCGCGAATCCGCCCCGATCTCCGCGCTGCGCATGCTGCGCGATACCCGCGACGAGACCGGCTTCTCCCGCGCCTTGTGGCAGCAGCTCGCTGAACTCGGCTTCGCCGGCGTGCTGGTGCCCGAGCAATATGGCGGCAGCGGCCTGGGCGTAGTGGAGGCCGGCGTCATCATGGAAGCGATCGGGCGCACGCTGGCGCCCTCGCCGTTCCTGTCCACCGCCGTGCTGGGCGCGGCGCTGCTCAGCCACTACGGCAGCGATGCGCAGCGCACGGCGATGCTGCCCGCCATCGCCGCCGGCCAGCACCTGACCGCGCTGGCACTGGAAGAGAGCGCCAGGCACCGGCCCACGCGCCATGCCCTGCGCGCAAGCGCCGACGGCGACGGCTTCCGCCTCGATGGCGACAAGGTCTTTGTCGTCGATGGCCACGTCGCCGACACCCTGATCGTGGCGGCGCGCACCGCCGGCGCGCGCGACGACCGCGACGGCATCACGCTCTTCCTGGTGCCCGCCGGCAGCGCCGGCCTCTCGATCGAGCGCACGGTCATGGCCGACGCCACCAATGCGGCGCGCGTGACCCTGCGCGAGGTCCGGCTGCCGGCCGCCGCTGTGCTGGGCACCCCCGGCAATGGCGCCGCCATGCTGGAGCGCGTGCTGGACGTGGGCCGCGCCGTGCTGGCATCCGAACTGCTCGGCATCGCCGACGAAACCTTCGACCGCACGCTTGCCTACCTGAAGGAGCGCCGCCAGTTCGGCCGCATCATCGGCGAGTACCAGGCGCTGCAGCACCGCGCCGCGCACCTGTTCACCGAGATCGAGATCACCCGCGCCGCCGTGCTGCAGTGCCAGCAGCGGCTCGATGCCGGCACGGACGACGCCGCCGGCCTGGTCTGCGTGGCCAAGGCGCGCGCTGGCACCACCGCGACTCTGGCCGTGCAGGAGGGCGTGCAGATGCATGGCGGCATCGGCATGACCGACGCGCTGGAGATCGGCTTCTTCATGAAGCGGGCACGCACCGCCCAGGAACTGCTCGGCGATACCAACGTCCAGTTGCAGCGCTGGGCGACGCTGCGCGGCTACTAGCCGGCGCGTCCCGCATACCGCCGCGGGACCATGGAAAACCACTAGCTTTTCCGCGCGGCGATCGGGTTGTTTTCGTTTCGAACGATCAGTATGCTGGGATCACGGCCTCGCAAGACCACCCGCAACGGTATTTCGCCACTGGCGCAATATCAAAAAATCACTCCCCTTCAGCAGCATGATCCGGTGCTGGCGGATGCAAGGGGATCGGGAGACAGGAGACGACATGTACCAAGCATCATGCAGATTCGTGTTGCCGGTATCTTCCGTTTCGGCTAGCCGCGCCAAGGCAGGGCTGCGATGAGCGCCTACGTGCTGCGCCGGCTGCTGGCGCTGATTCCCACGCTCTTGTTTGCCAGCCTGATCGTCTTCACCATCGTGCGCATGGTGCCGGGCGATGTGGTCGACCTGATGCTGAGCCAGAACGACATCAGCGCCGATACCCGTACCCGTGAAGACCTGGTCCGCGCCCTCGGCATGGACCGCCCGATGTGGCAGCAGTATGTGCATTGGGTCGGCGGCATCGTGCTGCGCGGCGACCTGGGCCAGTCGCTGTGGCAGGGCGAGCCGGTGTTGTCGATGGTGACCGCGCGCATTCCCGCCACGTTCTCGCTGGGCGTGATCGCGCTGGTGGTGGCGCTGTCGGTGGCGCTGCCGATCGGCGTGCTGTCGGCCATCCGCCAGGACAGCGCCGCCGACTATATCGCGCGCTCGTTCTCCATCCTGATGCTGGCCATCCCCAGCTTCTGGCTAGGCACCATGGTGATGGTGTTCCCGTCGGTCTGGTGGGGCTGGTCGCCCGAGGCCCGCTACGTGCCCTTCCATGAAGACCCGGTGCAGCATGTGCGCAACATGCTGATCCCCGCCATCGTGCTGGGCATGGCGCTGTCCGCCATCACCATGCGCATGACGCGCACCATGATGCTGGAGGTGCTGCGCCAGGACTATATCCGCACGGCCTGGGCCAAGGGCCTGAGCGAGCGCCTGGTGGTGCTGCGCCACGCCTTGCGCAATGCGCTGATCCCGGTGGTGACGCTGATCGGGCTGCAGGCGCCGCTGCTGATCGGCGGCGCGGTCATCATCGAGCAGATCTTCGCGCTGCCCGGCATGGGCCTGCTGCTGCTCGACGCCGTGCACCAGCGCGACTATCCGGTCATCACCGGCGTATTCCTGGTAGTGGGTGTCGCGGTGATGCTGATCAACCTGCTCGTCGACCTGAGCTACGGGCTGTTCGATCCGAAAGTGAGGCACCGCTGATGGCCAAGCCCGCCCTGCACCCCAATCCCGCCGCCCCCGCGGCCGCTGCCGCACCGGTCCGGCGCGCCGTGCCCGGCCGCGGGCTGCTCAGGCGGCTGTTCCGCGACAAGCCGCTGGGCGCCGCCGGCGCCGTCATCTGCGCCATCTTCCTGTTCTGCGGCGTGTTCGCCGACCTGCTGGCGCCGTACGGCATGAACGAGATCAGCATGCTGCAGCGGCTGCAGGCGCCCTCCTGGGCGCATCCGTTCGGCACCGACAACCTTGGCCGCGACATGCTGTCGCGCTGCCTGTACGGCGCGCAGCTGTCGGTGGTGATCGGCCTGAGCGCGGCCACGCTGGCCACGGCGATCTCGGTGCTGCTCGGCATCCTGACCGGCTACCTCGGCGGCAAGCTGGACCTGATCGTGCAGCGCATGGTCGATGCCTGGATGAGCTTCCCGGACCTCGTGATCCTGATCGTGGTGGTCTCGGTGCTGGGCCCGGGCAGCTGGCAGATCGTCTGCACGCTGGGGCTGCTGCTTGGCATCGGCGGCTCGCGCATCGTGCGCAGCGCGGTGGTCTCGGTGCGCGAGAACATGTATGTCCACGCCGCGCAGTCGATGGGCGCGTCCACCACGCGCATCCTGTGGCGCCATATCCTGCCCAATGTGCTGCCCCCGGTGATCGTGCTGTTCACCACCCGGGTCGGCACGGCAATCCTGGCGGAATCGGGCCTGTCCTTCCTGGGCCTGGGCGTGCCGCCGCCCGCGCCGACGTGGGGCGGCATGCTGTCCGGCGATGGGCGCACCTTCATGTTCCAGGGCCCCTGGCTGGCGCTGGCGCCGGGCATCTGCCTCACCATCGTGGTCTACGCGATCAATATCTACGGCGACGCCCTGCGCGACCTGCTGGACCCACGCATGCGCGGCACGCGCTAGCGCCCGCCCGAATAGCAGTCCCCTGCCGCGCTGGCGCGGCGGGGCATGGATTTCCCGCGCGGCCATGCCGCCGGGCCAACGGCAGTCGACCACGGAGGGCTTCGGTTTGAACACACAGGCATCCTCGATGTTGGCGGGCGTGGTGCTCGCATTGTGCGCAGCCACGGCGGGCGCGCAGAGCGACGCGCCCAAGTACGGCGGCACGCTGGAGATCGGCTCGGTCTACCCGACCATCTCGGCCCTGTCATGGGACCTGGCCGACTGGAACTGGAAGCAGAACTACGACACCGGCCAGGTCTACGAGCAGCTGTTCGTGGCCGACCTGTCCAAGTCCAGGCGCCTCGGCGGCAAGTACAGCTTCCAGGCCGACGCGTGGCTGCCCGAGGACGCCATCCGCGGCGAGCTGGCCGAAAGCTGGAAGTGGCTCGATCCGCAGACGCTGGAAGTCAGGCTGCGCAAGGGCGTCAGGTTCCCGGCCAAGCCCGGCGTGATGGAAGAGCGCGAACTGGTGGCGGACGACGTGGTCTTCAGCTACACGCGCCAGGCCGAAAGCGCGAAGAAGATCCCCACCTATTTCGACCACCTGGCCAAGGTGGAGGCGAAGGACAAGCATACGGTGCTGTTCCGCTTCAGCAAGTACAACGCCGAGTGGGACTACCGCTTCGGCTGGGGCTACTACTCCGGCATCATGCCGAAGGAGGTGGCCAGCGCCGGCGCCGGCAACTGGAAGCACGTCAATGGCAGCGGCCCGTTCCAGCTGACCCAGTTCGTGCAGGGCAACGCCAGCACCTATACGCGCAACGCCTTGTACTGGGATACCGAGAAGGTGGGCAGCAAGGATTTCAAGCTGCCCTTCGTCGACAAGATGGTGCTGCGCACCATCAAGGACGAAGCCACGCGCAACACCATGCTGCGCACGGGCAAGCTCGACGTCATGGAAGGCATACGCTGGACCTCGGTGGAAGAGCTGAAGAAGAGCGCGCCGCAGCTGCAGTGGTCGCGCTGGCTGTCCTTCACCGGGCAATACCTGGCCATGCGCGTGGACACCAAGCCCTTCAACGATATCCGCGTGCGCCGCGCGCTCAACATGGCGGTCAACAAGCAGGAGATCGTCAAGCAGTACTACGGCGGCAACGCGGAGCTGTTTGCCTATCCGCAGCACCCGGACTACGAGGGCTACTTCGAGCCGCTCAGCGCCATGCCTGAGAACGTGAAGGAGCTCTTCACCTACAACCCCGACAAGGCCCGCAAGCTGCTGGCCGAGGCCGGCTACCCCAAGGGCTTCAAGTTCAAGGTGCAGGTATGCGCCTGCGCGCCGGACCATATGGAGCTGCTGCCGCTGATTGCCGCGTACCTGGAACAGGTCAATGTGCGCATCGAGATCCAGCCGATGGAGTACGGCGCATTCCTGTCCGCGATGACGACGCGGACCAATGCGCCCGGCTACATGATGGCCAACGGCCATACCAATCCCACCACCACGATCCGCAAGAGCTTCGTGCCGGGACAGGTATGGAACGCCGCGCAGTGGGGCAACGACGCTTACACGAAGCGGGTCGAAGCCGCCTTTGAGCTGCGCGATCTCGGCAAGCGGCAGGAAGCGCTGCGCGGGCTCACGCGCGACATCCTGGCCGAGGCGCCCTATATCTGGCTGCCCACGCCCTATATGTACACCGCCTGGTGGCCGTGGGTGCGCAACTACGGCGGCGAGCTGCGCGCGGGCGCGGTGCGGCCCGGGCCGATCTATGCACGCATGTGGATCGACCAGGACATGAAGAAGAAGCTTGGCTTCTGAGCCGCGCCACCCGAGGAGACACGCATGACGCAGCCCATCCTGCAGGTCAGGGACCTCACCACGCGCTTTCGCACCGATCGCGGCGTGGTGACCGCGGTCGACCAGGTCTCGTTCGACGTGGCCCCGGGCGAGACCCTGGCCATCGTCGGCGAATCCGGCTCGGGCAAGAGCGTGACGGCGCTGTCGATACTGGGCCTGATCCCCGCCCCGGGCGGTTCGATCGACTCCGGCGAGATCGTGTTCGAGGGCCAGGACTTGCTCAGGCTCGGCCCCCGCGGCATGCGTGCCATCCGCGGCAACCGGATCGCGATGATCTTCCAGGAGCCGATGTCATCGATGAACCCGGCGCTCACCATCGGCAAGCAGATTGCCGAGCCCATCCACCTGCATCGCGGACTGCCCTGGAAGACCGCGCTGGGGATGGCCGGCGAGCTGCTCGGCAAGGTCCAGATCCCCGAGCCCCAGAGCCGGCTTTCAGCCTATCCGCACCAGTTTTCGGGCGGCATGCGGCAGCGCGCGATGATTGCCATGGCGCTGGCCTGCGAGCCGCGGCTGATCATCGCCGACGAGCCCACCACCGCGCTCGACGTCACCGTGCAGGCCCAGATCCTGGACCTGCTGAAGGACCTGGCCGAGCGCATGGGCACGGCACTGATCCTGATCACGCATGACCTGGGCGTGGTGGCGCGCTATGCCGACCGGGTTGCCGTGATGTACGGCGGCAGGCTGGTGGAAACCGCCTCCGCCGAGGCCCTGTACCGGCAGCCCGCCCACCCCTACACACGCGGGCTGATGGCCTCCGTGCCGCGCATTGACGGCGACACCCGGGAGCCGCTGGTTCCCATCGAAGGCCAGCCGCCCGACCTGACTGCGCTGGGCCCGGGCTGCGCCTTCCTGCCGCGCTGCAAGCAGGCGATCGACCAGTGCCGCAGCGCCCGGCCGCCGTTGCTCGGCGTGCCGGACGCGGCCACGCGGCAGCTTTCCGACCAACATTTCAAGGCGTGCTTCCTCCATGAACTCCATTGAAGCGATAGCGGAGCCGGCAACGGGCAACGGCGGTGTGCAGGCGGGCATGCAGCATGACGTGCGGGCCGACGTGCAGAGTGGCGATGAGATCCTGCGCGTCGACGACCTCAAGGTGCATTTCCCGGTCACGCGCGGCGTGCTGCTCAAGCGCCAGGTGGGCTCGGTCAGGGCGGTCGACGGCGTGTCATTCACGCTGCGCCGTGGCGAGACCCTGGGCCTGGTCGGCGAAAGCGGCTGCGGCAAGTCCACCACCGGGCTTGCCATCCTCAAGATGCTGGCCGCCAGCGCCGGACGCATCGCCTTCCGCGGCGCCGACCTGGCCAGCTTCACGCGGGCGCAGGAGCAGCAATTCCGGCGCAGCGTGCAGATGGTCTACCAGGATCCCTTCGGCTCCCTGAACCCGCGCATGAAGGTCAGCGACATCATCAGCGAACCGCTGGAGGTGCATGATTTCCCCGGCGGTCGCAGCGCCCGCCGCGCGCGCGTGGCGGAGTTGCTGGACATGGTCGGGCTGCTGCCCTATATGGCGGACCGCTACCCGCACGAGTTCTCCGGCGGGCAGCGCCAGCGCATCGGCATCGCCCGCGCGCTGGCGCTCGGGCCCAGCGTCATCGTCTGCGATGAGCCGGTGTCGGCGCTCGACGTTTCGATCCAGGCGCAGGTGGTCAACGTGCTGATGTCGCTGCAGCGGCGGCTTGGCCTGTCCTACCTGTTCATCGCGCACGACCTGGCCGTGGTGCGGCATATCAGCGACCGCATCGCGGTGATGTACCTGGGCCGCATCGTCGAGATCGCGAGCCGCGAGGCGCTCTACGCCCGCCCCCGCCATCCCTACACCCAGGCGCTGCTGTCGGCGGTGCCGGTGGCCAGCGTGGAAGGCGAGCGCAGCCGCAAGCGCATCGTGCTGCAGGGCGAGGTGCCGAGCCCGATGAATCCGCCGTCGGGATGCCGCTTCCATACCCGCTGCCCGGTGGCGATGGCGCGTTGCCGCAGCGAAGACCCGGCGCTGCAGGCGCAGCCGGATGGCCAGATGGTGGCCTGCCACCTCTACACTTGAGCGTGTGCTAGCGCTCAGGGCTCCGAGAGGATCCCCATCAGCAACGGCCGCACGAACAGGTCAGCGGCGTTGTCCGCATGGGCATCGCGCACCCAGCGGGACAACTCCACCGCGGCATTGATCATGCCGTTGACCTGCAGCGCGGCAATGGACTGGTCCAGTGCCCGGATCGAGCCATCCTGCATGCCCAGCACCAGGAAGCGCACGATCCGCGCCGACAGCCGGCTCATGGTCAGCATCTTCTCCTTGCGCATGTCCTCGGGCAGCGCGCCATAGATGGTCAGGCGCAGCAGCGGCCCCTGGCTGGAGAACTGGTATTGCACCAGCGCCCGCGACACCGCGCACAGCTTGTCCCAGCCAGTGCCCGGGCCGTTCTCCACCAGCGTCTGGGTATTGCGGATCACTGCAAACATGCGGTCGACGCAGGCCGAGATCAGGTCGTCCTTGTTCTCGTTGTGGTGATAGAACGCGCCCTTGGTCAGGTTCAGCCGCGCCGAGATGCGGTCGGCCGACGCGCCGCGATAGCCCTGCTCGTTGAGCAGCTCGGTCGCGGCGCGCAGGAACGCCTCCTGCGTGGTCTCGGGCCTGTCCGGCGCAGGCAGCAGCGCGGATACGTCCATCTGCGCATGCCAGCGGGCCGACGGCGCGGCAATGCCGTGCAGCAGCACGTCGACCACGGTCTGCGCCACCTTCGGATAGTCCTCGGGCTCATAGCGCTCCACCCACGACATCGCGCCGGTCGCCAGCGACAGCAGCAGGTGAGCGCGCGCGCTCAGCGCACTGCGCTGCGCCGGATCGGCGGGCGGGCGCTCGCGCAGCAGCTGGCGGATGCGGCGGAACATGTCGGTGTAGGCGTCGAATGCGATATCGGCATGGCTGTCCGGCAGCGCCCGGATCTCGCGAAAACTCATCAGTTCAGGCCGCTCGCCGGTGGCGGTGCGCGCCAGGCGCTCGAAGAACAGCGCGATGAAGGCCTTTACCCGTTCGCGCGGCGCCGGCTGCTGCTGGGCCGCACTGGCGATGTCCACCATCTCGCCGATGGCGCGCAGCAGGCACGCCACCACCAGGTCTTCCTTCTTGCGGTAGTAGTACGTGATGCTGTTGGTGCTCAGGCCCACGTCCTCCGCCACATCCGACAAGGTGGTGCCCCGTACGCCCTGGTGGTTGAAGCGCCGCGCGGCGGCGTCCAGGATGGCCTCGCGCTTTTCGACATAGCGGCGGGTCAGGCGGGCTTGCGCGGGGTCCTTGGACATGGCTGGGAGATGTGGTCGCGCAATATTGCGAGTGGACGTGGTGAGGCGGCACAGTGCCTGCGCGGATTATAGCGGGCGCCCCGCTCCCTGCCCGCCAATGCAAAAGCCCGCCAGTGACGGCGGGCTCGTGCTTGCTGCTTGCCGGCGTCAGTTCACCCGCCGGTTCATCCCTTCCCAGAACGGCTCGCGCAGCTTGCGCCGCAGCAGCTTGCCCGATGGGTTGCGCGGCAACGCCTCGACAAACTCGATGCTCTTGGGCACCTTGAAGCCCGCCAGCCGCTGGCGCGTCCACGCGATGATGCCGGCCTGGTCCGGCGCCTGTCCCGGCTTGAGCACGACGATGGCCTTGACCGCCTCGCCCCACTTCTCGTCCGGCACACCAACCACCGCCACGTCGGCCACCTGCGGGTGGCCGTAGATCGCGCTTTCGACCTCGGCCGGATAGACGTTCTCGCCGCCGCTGATGATCATGTCCTTGACGCGGTCATGGATGTACAGGTAGCCCTCGGCATCCAAGTAGCCCGCGTCGCCGGTGCGCAGCCAGCCTTCGGCGTCGATGGTGCGCGCGGTCTCTTCGGGCTGCTTCCAGTAGCCGGCCATGTTGTGCTGCGAGCGCACCACGAGCTCGCCGACCTCGCCGGGCGCGAGCTGGCGGCCTTCATAGTCGACCACCTTGATCTCCACGCCAGGCAGCGGCTTGCCCGCGGCACGCATGCGCGGCACTTCCTCGGTGGTGTGGTCCTCGGGCGGCAGCGCCACGATGGTGCCGGTGGTCTCGGTCATGCCGTACTGCTGCACGAAGCCGCAGCCGAACACCTCGATGCCCTCGCGCAGCAGCGCCGCGGGAATCGGCGCGGCGCCGTACAGCAGGTACTTCAGGCGCGAGTAGTCCACCTGGCGCGCGCGCGGGTCGCGCAGCACGATCTGCATCGCGGCCGGCACCAGGAACAGCTTGCTGATGCGTTCCTTCTCGATAAAGTCGAGCACCGCGCGCGGATCGAACTCGCGCGCGACCACGCCCTTGGCACCGGACAGCAGGTTGCGCAGGCCCCAGCCGGAGCCGCCGATATGCGCCACCGGCATCGCCACCAGCGAAACATCGTCGGCGACCCAGTGCGACCAGAGCAGGTTCTCGCGCTCGCTGACTTCGGTGCCGATGGTCAGGTTGCGGTGCGTGAGCATCGCGCCCTTGGGCCGGCCGGTGGTGCCGGATGTGTACAGCTGCAGCAGCACGTCATGCGCGGCTGGCTGGTGCGCGGGCGGCGTGTCCGGCTGCGCGTCGCGCCAGTCGGTGTAGCACTGCCACTCGCCTTGCCCGGCGCACAGCTCCATCACCACCACCTTGCGCACCATCGGCAGCGCGGGCAGCAGGTTCCGGACCATTGCCGCCGATTCCGCCCCGACGAAGAGCACCACGGCATCGCAATGGCCGAGGATGAATTCCACCTCGGGCGGCGCCAGGCGCCAGCTGGCCGGCGTCATCACCGCGCCGATCTTGGACGCGCCAAGCAGCAGCTCGAAATAGTGGTCGCTGTTCTTGCCGATATAGCCAATGCGCTCGCCGACCCCGGCGCCTTCAGCCAGCAGGGCCTGGGCCACGCGATTGGTGTTCCGCTCGAACCCGGCATAGGTGGTCTGCCGGCCTTCGAACGCATACGCCACCGCCTCGGGCCGCAGGCGCGCGAAGTGGCGTACCGCGTGGGGCAGTGTCGTCAGATAGCTGAAGTCCATCCGCGTCTCCTGATTTTGAGAGTGTCCGGACCAGCGGTGCGCGGGGCCCGGACACGACGATGTGCTGGCGCTACGCTCAGCGCGGCGCCATGCGGATGGCGCCGTCGAGGCGCACCGACTCGCCGTTGAAATAGCCGTTGCGACACATCTCGACGGCCAGCGAGGCGAACTCTTCCGGCTGCCCCAGGCGCTTGGGGAACGGCACCGAAGCCGCCAGCGCGGCCTTGACGTTCTCTGCCGCGCCCTGCAGCAGCGGGGTATTGAAGATGCCCGGCAGGATGGTGTTGACGCGGATGCCTTCGCCCGCCAGGTCGCGCGCGATCGGCAGCGTCATGCCGACCACGCCGGCCTTCGATGCCGAGTACGCGGCCTGGCCCATCTGGCCGTCCTGCGCCGCCACCGACGCGGTATTGATGATCACGCCGCGCTCGCCGCCGGCGCTGTCCAGCGTCAGCATGCCCGCGGCCGAGCGCGCGATGCAGCGGAAGGTCCCGATCAGGTTGATCTGGATGATGCGCTCGAAGGCATCGGTCGGGAAATGCTTGATCTGGTCCGGCGCTTCCTTGGAACGCGAGGCGGTCTTGATGGCGTTGCCGGTGCCGGCGCAGTTGACCAGGATGCGTTCCTGGCCGATGGCGGCGCGCGCCCTGGCAAAGCCGGCCTCGACCTCGGCCTCTGAGGTGACGTTGACCTGGCAGAACACGCCGCCCAGTTCACGCGCCAGCGCTTCGCCCTTCTCCACGTTGAGGTCGAACAGCGCCACGCGCACGCCCTGCGCTGCCAGCGCACGTGCCGTCGCCGCGCCCAGGCCCGAAGCGCCCCCCGTCACCACTGCCGATACCGATGCATTGAGTTCCATATGTCTTTCCCTTGTCTCTTGTTCCTGGTCCGGCCGGATCCAGCGCGGCCCCGCGGTCTGATAAAGCCGGCAGGCGCAAGAATCGCCTGTACCGGAGTGGGGTCGAGATTCGTGGATCGGCCGTTGCCACGCATCGTCCGAAGCGACGAATGAGGATGGCGCGGGCCTGCGGCGCGCTCCGGCACCCGGCGCGACCGATGCGCTACAGTGACGCGATCGACGGCCATTCCGGCGCCGCCCGGCACCGGCAACCGACTACGGACCATGCACAAACCCGAACACCACGCCCCCACCCCTGCGCCCCGCTGGCATGCCGCCTTGCAGCCGGTGCTGCGTGCGCTCGCCATGCTGGCCGCGCTGTTGACGCTGCTGTGCGCCATCCCGGCGCACGCCGCCCCGGCCGGCTCCCTCGCGGCACTGCTGGGCAAGGCGGAGAAACCCGCGGCGCCGGCCAGCGCACCCGCCGCCAGCGTGCCGCTGGCGCAGTCGCTGGACCAGGTGATCGCCACGCTGCAGAACGACGGCGAGCGGCGCGCCCTGGTGGGCCAGCTGCAAACCATGCGCCAGGGGCTGGGAGCCTCCGGGGCCGCGCCGGCCTCCGCCGCGACAGCCCCAGCCGGCGCCTCCGCGCCCGGCCTGATCGGTGCCGTCGCTGAAGTGCTGGACGAGGTCGATTCCCATCTGCGCGAGGATCGCGGCCCGTGGCAGTTCTGGCGCTGGCGCACGCGCTTCGCGGGCGAGGAATGGCACGCCGCGCTCACCCACAACGGCATCGGCACGACGCTGGCCTCGCTGCGTGAATTCGCGCTGGTGCTGGCAGTCTGGGCGGTGAGCGGCGGGGCCTTGTGGGAGATCGGCCACCGCATCCGGCGCCGGCGCGCGGGCAAACCCACGCGCGCCGAGCGCGGCAAGCTGCCCGAGCTGCCATCGTGGGTCGACGTCGGCGTCTTCATGCTGCGCCATATCGGGCCGTGGGTGGTGGCATTCGGGCTGACGTTGCTGCTGGCCCAACACATGTTTGCCCAATCGCCAGCCAGCGTCGCCGCCGTGCTGGTGGCGTATGCGATCGTGGCCGGTGCGATCGCGGCAGCGGTGTGCCAGGTCATCTTCACGCTGTTCCGCACCGCGCACCGGCAGCTGGCGGTGCGGCAACTGCTGGCGCACTCACCGTGGCTGCTGTTCTGCACAGGGGCGCTGGCAGCACTGGGCGACGGCGCCACCGACAGCCGCGTGATCGCCGTGCTCGGCACCAACCTGTGCGCGCTGGTGGCCACCGTGGCCAATATCGCCACGGCCCTGGGCATCGGCGCGTTCGCGCTGTGTTTCCGCCGGCAGATTGGCCAGCTGATCGGGCTGCGGCCGCTGGCCTTCCGCCAGGCGCGCCCGGCCGTGACCGACCTGCTGCGGCTGGCCGGCCAGGCCTGGCACCTGCCGGTGCTGGCAGTGGTGGTGGCATCGGTGGTCGGCACCATCCTGGCCACCGGCAATGCGGATGTGTTCCTGCGCCGCACGGTGGCGTCGGTGGCGCTGTTCCTCGCCGGGCTGCTACTGACGATGGTGGTGGGGCACTCGCCCAAGGCCACCGCGCGCGCGCCGCGCATCCGCGACCGCCGCCGCTCGGCCTACCTGCAGCGCTTCGGGCGCTTTGCGCTGGCGCTGGTGCGCGTGCTGATCTGGGCGGTCTTCATCGAGATGGTGATGCGCGTCTGGGGCACGTCGCTGGTGCGCCTGGCCGAGTCGTCCGCCGCGGGCCGCCATCTCACCGAGACGGTCTTCAGCGTCACCAGCACCGTGCTGCTGGCCTGGCTGGTCTGGCTGCTGATCGACACCGCCATCATGCAATCACTGTCGCCGGCACACGGGCGCGGCGCGCAGCCCAGCCTGCGGGCCAAGACCATCCTGCCGCTGGTGCGCAACGCCTCGTTCATCGGCCTGCTGGTGATCACGGTGATCGCGGTGCTGGCCAACCTGGGCGTCAACGTGACGCCGCTGCTGGCCGGCGCGGGCGTGGTCGGCCTGGCCATCGGCTTCGGCGCGCAAAGCCTGGTGCAGGACCTGATCACGGGGCTGTTCATCGTGGTCGAGGACTCCATCGCCATCGGCGACTCGATCGAGCTGCCGGACCACGCCGGCGTGGTCGAAGCCATGACCATCCGCACGGTCAAGCTGCGCGACGGCCGCGGCGCGCTGCACACGCTGCCGTACAGCCAGATCAAGGCAGTCAAGAACCTGTCGCGCGGCTATGGCTACGCGGTGTTCAACATCGGCATCACCTACCAGAGCGACCTGGACCAGGCGCTGGAGCTGATCCGCACCACCGGCGCCGAACTGGCGCGTGACCATCGCTACGCGCGCAACCTGATGTCGGGGCTGGACGTCCTGGGGCTGGACCGGTTCGACCCGAACGGCCCGGTGGTGATGGCACAGTTCAAGACCCGGCCGCTGATGCAGGCCGAGATCACGCGCGCCTTCAATGCGCGGCTCAAGCGCAATTTCGACGCCAACGACATCCGCATGGCATCGCCGAGCCTGACGATCCAGGTGGATGGCGGCGCGGCGCAACTGCTGGATCCGGAAACCGCCAACGAAAAAGCCACCCAACGGGCGGCTGATCCGACAATTCAGGGACAGTAGCAACGCGGTTGGCGCAGGCGTTCCTCTTCACGACGGAGGCGGCGCCTGCCACGGATTGAGCACCTGCAGCCCGGCCGCTTCAAAGGGCGACACGTCCCGTGTCGCGACCATCATGCCGTTGGCCGCGGCAATCGCGGCGATGTAGCCATCCGGCGTGGGAAGGCCGCGGCCGCGGCCACGGCTTCTGGCGGCAACGGCGAGTTCCGCATAGTGCCGGGCCGCATTCGTGTCGAACGGCAAGATGCGCCCTTCGAACAGCGTCACCAGGCCGTCCAGCGCAGCGGCCAGCATGGCGCGGCGCCTGTCCGCCGGCAGCGCGCCGATGCCGAAAAGCAGTTCGGCCAGCGTCACACTGGACAGGTACAAGGTCTCGGCGGCCTGGTCGTTGAGCCAGCCGCGCACGGCGTCGGCCGGTTCCGGCTTCATGGCCTCGGAAATAACGTTGGTATCCAGGACGATCATTCAAACCTCACCGGCTCGGCCGCTGCCTTGTCCTTGCCCTGCCCGATCGCTTCAACGTCCGCATTCGACAGGCCGATCTCGCGGCCAAGCATCGCCAGCGCATCGCCCAGGCGCACGCGCTTCTGCGGCATCACCGCGCTGGCCAGGATCTGACGCACCTCAGCCTCGGTACTGCGTCCGTTCCGGGCGGCACGGACCCGCAGCGCACGATGCACGTCGTCGGGCACATTTCTAACGGTCAGGATCGGCATGATTGCCCTCATTAATGCAGTGCCAACGCTGTCACCCAAGCAAGTACTGTGCTCTTGCTGCGTTGAACCTGTGGCACAAGCGCCAACAGAATCGTGGCGCATGTGGAACGTCGCGCACTATTTCAGTGCTGAAAATTCCTTTTTTCCGGGGCGCTACCATCGCGCTGCGGCATGATCACGTCCCTGCCTGGCCTGGCGGGGAGTTACGCCGTGCAATCCGTATTTTCCCCCCCGATGCGGGGGATAAAACAAACAACATTGTTTGGCATGATTGCGTTACGGCGGACATGACGGGACAATGCGCGCCGCCAGCAGCATCCGTATCGGCGCAGATACAGAACGCCAGAACGGAACCGATAACACAAAAAGATGTAGCCACTTGCCGTGGCACAGAGCAATAGGCGTTTGCCACCGGGGGGATCTGAACATGGGCGAACACCCGACTACGGACGAGGACTTCCATCGTCTGGTCGACTCAATCTACGAGTCCGCGCTGGACGTTGCGGCCATGCCCGCCGCCCTCGACCTATTTTCCCGATACACCTGCACAGGCAGCCCGCGTTACCTGATCTGGGACAAGCTGGCCGGCCACGCCCGCCTTGGCGTGACCCCGCACGGCTGCTTCACCAGCGGCGCCAGCATGCCCGACTGGCTGCCCGGTCCGCTCGACCTGCCCCATGCGGGCGCTTGCTGCGCCCCCAATGACGCCCCCGCGCTGGCCTGCGACGGTGCCGCCGCGCTGGTGGCCTCGCACCATGGCGGCATGGCGGATGCGGCCACGGCTGCGCTGGCCTGCAGCGGACTGGAACAAGGCATCCGCCTGATCGAGAACGCCGAGGTTTGCGTGCTGATGAGCGGCACCAGCGCGGGCAGCATCAGCGTGGGCCAGCGCGAGCGGCGCCTGGCCCACGTGATGCCGCACTGGGTGCGCGCGGCACGGATGCAGCAGCGCAACTTCGAGCTGAGCGGACTGGCCAGCCTGGGACTGGCCGGGCTGGATACGCTGGACTTCGGCGTGATGGTGCTGCAGGCCGACCTGCGCGTGCGCTATGCCAACAGCTGGGCCGAGGCGCTGGTGCAGGCCGACGGCCACCTGTCGCTGCAGGGCGGCGTGCTGCGCGCCCACAGCGAGACCCTGCAGGCGGTGCTGCGCAAGCTGCTTGACGGTGCCATGCGCGCGCGCGGCACTGAGGCGGCCTCCGGCTCGTGGATGCACATCACCTCCGGCGGACAGCCGGTGCCGATCATCGTCACGCCGCTGGTCTCGCGCCAGCCGGTGGAGGGCCCGTGGCAGCTGCCGGCCGCGATGATGCTGTTCGGCAACTCGGAATCGCGCTCGGTGCTGGATGCCGGCGTGCTGACCTCGCTGTTCGGGCTGTCGCGCAAGGAGAGCATTATCGCGGTCCGCCTGGCTGCCGGCGAAACCCTCAACGAGATTGCCGAGCGCGAATTTCTCTCTCCCCACACCGTGCGCGTGCATATCCGCGACACGCTGCGCAAGACCGGCACGCATCGCCAGTCAGAGCTGGTGCGGCTGCTGCACCTGCTGCCGGGCGTGAACCTGGAGCGCGCCAGCGTGACCCCGGCTGTGCGGCCGCGCGCGCCGCGCCCGCGCGCCGCCTGAGGCGCCGCACCACCCCGCATCAGTTCACTGCCGCCTGCGCCGCCGCCAGGAAGCGCTGCACCTGGCGGTCGCCGTCATCGGGCCGCGCCGCCAGCGCAATGCCGATGCGCCCGGCCGGCCGCGGGCTGGACAATGGCAGGAAGCGCACGCGCCGGTTGGCGTAGCGCGCCGCCACGCTCGGCACCAGGGCCACGCCAAGCCCGCTCTCGACCAGGCTGACCTGGGTCTGCACCTGCACCGCCTCCTGCGTGACACGCGGCACAAAGCCCGCCTGCTGGCACAGCAGCATTGCCACCGCGTGCAGGTTGGGCACCTGCGCCGCCGGATACATGATGAAGGGCTCGTCCGCAAGCGCGCGCAGCGGGATGGCGTCTGCGCCTGCCAGCGGACTGTCAGCCGGGACTGCCGCGACAAAGACGTCGTTTTCCAGCGGCGTCAGCGAATAGTTGCCGGTGTTCAGGATCGGAAAGCGCACCAGGCCGGCGTCGATCTGGTGCTTTTCCAGGCGGTCCAGGATCGCGGCGGTGGTGGATTCATGCAGGATCAGTTCGATGCCGGGATGCGCCGCGCGGAACGCCGGGATCAGCTTGGGCAGCAGCGCATACGTCGCCGAGCCGATAAAGCCGATGCGCAGCGCGCCGCGCTCGCCCTGCCCCGCGGCGATCGCGGCGGCACGTGCCTGCTGCGCATGGAACAGTGCACGGCGCGCATCGTGCAGCGCAGCCTCGCCCGCCTGCGTCAGCCTCACCCCGCGCGAGGTGCGCACGAACAGCGCCGTGCCAAGCTGGCCTTCGAGCTTGCGGATGGAAATGGAAAGCGGCGGCTGCGCCATGTGCAGGCGTTCAGCGGCGCGGTGGAAGTTGCCCGTCTCGGCCAGGGCGACGAACTGCTGCAGCTGGCGGAAGTCCATGGCTCGTTAATATCCTGTGAATATCGATTTCTAAAAAACTAATATTAGACCAAGCCTCGCCTGCTGATCTACCCTGTGCCCCACAGTCAACAAGATCGGAGACAACATGCTGCCGCTTGCAGGCATCCGCGTGGTCGACCTGTCCACCGTGGTGATGGGGCCGTATGCCAGCCAGTGGCTGGCCGACCTTGGCGCCGAGGTGATCAAGGTCGAGCCGCCCGAAGGCGATTCCACCCGCCGCACCGGCCCCGCCGCCGAGCCCGGCATGGCGGCCATTTTCCTGGGCGTGAACCGCAGCAAGCGCAGCGTGGTGCTGGACCTGAAGCAGCCGGCCGCGCAGGCCGCGCTGGACCGCGTGCTGGCCGGCGCCGACGTGCTGATGCACAGCATGCGCCCACAAAAGCTGGCCGCACTGGGGCTGGCACCCGACGACGTGCGGGCGCGCCACCCGGAGCTGGTCTTTGTCAGCCTGCTCGGCTTTGCCGAGGAAGGCCCCTATGGCGGCCGCCCGGCGTACGACGACATCATCCAGGGCCTGTCGGGCAATGCCGCGCTGATGGCGGCGCAAACCGGCGACAGCCGCTACTTCCCTACCATCGCCGCGGACAAGACCAGCGGGCTGGTGGCCGCGCTGTCGGTCTGCGCGGCGCTGGCCGGGCGCGCGCGGCGCAATGCCGATGGCGGCAGCGGCCACGGCACGCTGGTCGAAGTGCCGATGTTCGAATCCATGGTCGCCTTCAACCTGGTCGAGCACTTCTACGGCCGCCATTTCGAGCCGCCGCGCGGCCCCAGCGGCTATCCGCGCGTGCTGGCACCGCTGCGCCGCCCGTACCGCAGCGCCGACGGCTATGTCTGCATGATGCCGTACACCGACGCGCACTGGTGCGACTTCTTCCACGCCGCCGGGCGCCCCGAGCTGGCCGCCGATGCGCGCTTTGCCGACATCGCGGCACGCACGCGGCATATCGAGACGCTGTACGAGCTCACCGGCGAAATCGTGCACGGACAGACCACCGCGCACTGGGTTGAGCTGTGCGAACGCCTGCAGATCCCGGTGGCGCGCATCAATGAACTCGACGACCTGCCGGCCGATCCGCACCTGGCCGCCACTGGCTTCTTCGAAACCGTCGAAGACCCGGCCATGGGCACGCTGCGTTTTCCCGGCGCGCCGGTGCGTTTCGACAGCCAGCGCGCGCCGCTGGGCATCCCGCCGCGGCTGGGCGAGCACACCGCGAGCGTGCTGGCCCAGGCGGGACTGTCCGCAGAAGCGATCGCGCAATTGCAACTAAGCGGTGCCGCACGCTGCGCACCCGCCAAGGAGACACCATGAAGCATGCAGAACTGCCCCGCCTCGGCCAGGGCTTCTACTGGCAGGACCTGCAGGAGGGCCAGGCCTTCCGCACCTTCGCCCGTACCGTGACCGAGACCGACCTGGTCAATTTCATCTCCGTCACCGGCATGGTCGAGGCCATCTTCATCGAAGCCGGCTATGACGGTGGCGCCATCCAGGGCCGGCCGGTGCCGGCGGCGCTGACCTACACGCTGATCGAGGGCTTCATCCTGCAGACCATGATCCAGGGCACCGGGCTGGCCATGCTGGAACTCACGCAGCAGATCCACGCCCCGGTGGTGGTGGGCGACACCATCCACGCCACCGTGACCGTGACCGGCATCCGCCCCACTTCGCGCAACGGCCGGGCGGTGGTGGATTCGCGCATCGAGGTGTTCAACCAGCGCGGGGAGCAGGTCATGACCTACACCGCGCGCCGGTTGCTGGCGGGACGCTGAACCCACGGCGGCATCCGCCGCGTGGCTGCATGGATGGAGGAGACAAGCACATGAAGGCAAAGACTTTCATCACGACACTGGCTGCCGCGGCAGCCATCGTATTGCCGGCGATGCTGGCGCAGCCGGCGGCGGCGGCCGATGCCGCCTACCCGTCGCACCCGATCCGCATGGTGGTGCCGTTCCCGCCGGGCGGCCCGACCGACCTGGTGTCGCGCGTGATCGCACGGCGCATGAGCGAGACGCTCGGCCAGCAGGTGCTGGTCGACAACCGGCCCGGCGCCAACGGCAATATCGGCGCGGAGATCGTCGCCAAGGCGCCGGCCGACGGCTATACGGTGCTGTACAACACCTCGTCGATCGCGCTGAGCCCGGCGCTCTACCGCAAGCTCAGCTACGACGTGAAACGCGATTTCGCGCCGGTGGCGCTGACGGCAATGGTGCCGCTGGTGCTGGAGGTCAACGCGCAGCTGCCGGTACAGAACGTGAAAGAGTTCATCCAGTACCTGAAGGCCAACCCCGACAAGCTCACCTACGGCTCGGCCGGCAACGGCAACGTGACGCACCTGGCGGCCTTCATGTTCCTGCAGGCCAACGGTCTGTCGGCAGTGCATGCGCCCTACAAGGGCAGCGCGCCGGCACTGACCGACCTGGCCAGCGGACAGGTGCAGTTCATGGCCGACACCATCAATTCATCGCTGCCCTTCATCCGCGACAAGCGCATGCGCGCGCTGGCCGTCACCAGCACCACGCGCAGCGCCCAGTTGCCGGACGTGCCCACCCTTGCCGAAACCGTGCAGCCGGGCTTCGAGGTCGGCGCCTGGCAGGGCATGATGGTGCCGGCCAGGACACCGGCCGAGATCGTGCGCAAGCTCAATGCCGCCGCCACCAAGGCGCTGGCCCACCCCGAGACGCGCGCAAGCCTGGCCGCGCAGGGGGCGGAGCCGCGCGGATCGACCCCGGAGGCCTACGCCGCCTACCTCAGCGCGGAAATGACGCGCTGGCAGAAGGTCGTGAAGGATTCAGGCGCGACGCTGGACTGAGACCGCTGGCACCAGCCAATACCAGACACAGGATTTCACCGTGACCGCATTGCTTTCCACTTTCGGCCTGACCTCCCTGCCGCCGCACGCCGTGGCGTTCCGCGGCGAGGTGCGGGCCTTTCTCGATGAACACCTGCCCGCGCTGCCGCCGGAAACGCGCGCGCGCTCGTGGATGGGCTTTGACGCCGCCTTCAGCCGGGCGCTGGCCGCGCGCGGCTGGGTCGGCATCACGCTGCCGGCGCAGTTCGGCGGCGCGGGCCTGGACCCGTTTTCGCGTTTCGTGCTGGTGGAAGAACTGCTGGCCTGCGGCGCGCCGGTGTCGGCGCACTGGATCGCCGACCGCCAGAGCGGCCCGCTGATCCTGCGCTACGGCAACGACGCGCAGAAGGCGCGCTACCTGCCCGCGATCAGCCGCGGCGAGGCCTTCTTCTGCATCGGCATGAGCGAGCCCAACTCCGGCTCGGACCTGGCCAGCGTGGCCACGCGCGCGGTGCGCCAGGCGGACGGCAGCTGGCGCCTGAACGGCCGCAAGATCTGGACTACCAATGCCGACCGCTGCCACTTCATGATCGCGCTGGTGCGCACCTCGGGCACGCCGCAGGACCGGCAGGCCGGACTGTCGCAGTTCATCGTCGATCTGCACGCACCGGGCGTGACGGTGCGGCCGATCCACGACCTGGCGGGCGACGCGCACTTCTCCGAAGTCACCTTCGACGACGCGGCGCTGGCCCCGGACGCGCTGGTCGGCCAGGAAGGCAGCGGCTGGGAGCAGGTCAACGCCGAGTTGGCGTTCGAGCGCAGCGGCCCGGAGCGCCTCTACTCCAGCGTGGTGCTGCTCGACACCTGGCTCGACGCCATGCGCCGGCTGCCGCCGGCACGCCGCGACACGGTGACCGCGGGCCGGCTCGCCGGCCACCTGGCGGTGCTGCGCGCCATGTCGCTGGCCGTCACGTCGCGGCTGGCCGCCGGTGAAAGCCCGGTGGTGGAGGCCGCGCTGGTGAAGGACCTGGGCACGACCTTCGAGCAGTCGATCCCCGCGCTGGTGGAAGCCGCGCTCGGTGATGAACCCGCCCTGGCGGCCGATGGGGCGCTGTACCGCACCCTGGCCTATGTCACGCAGATCGCGCCGTCGTACTCGCTGCGCGGCGGCACCCGCGAAATCCTGCGCGGCATGATCGCGCGCGGGCTCGGCCTGCGCTGAATCCGCCCCCGTCGACCGCCATCCTGAACGAGATACCCCATGCATAACGCCTATTCCGACGCCCTCGACGCGCTGCTGCGCGACTGCTGCCCACCCGCCACCGTGCGCGCGCTGGAACAGCAGGCCGACCCGCAGCCGCTGTGGCAAGCGCTGCTGGAAAGCGGCTTTGCCGATTGCCTGCTGCCCGAATCAGCCGGCGGTGCCGCGCTGCCGCTGCGCGAGCTGGCGCCGGTGCTCTTTGCCACCGGCCGCCACGCCTTGCCGTTGCCGCTGGCGCAGACCATCTTTGCGCGCGCGCTGCTGCAGGCGCATGGCATCGCCCTGCCCGCCGGCCCGGTCGCACTCGCCGGCTTTGAAGACGGCGCCGGCGCGGCGCTGATGGCCGACGCCCGCCATGCGCAGTGGTTCCTGCTGCAGGACGGCGAGCGTTGCCTGCTGCTGTCGGCGGCCGATGCCCGCGCCGAAGCGACCGGCGCCCATCACGACCTGACGCTGCGCGTGCCGCGCCCTGACGCCTCGGCGCCAGCGGCGTTTTCACTGCCCGCCGGCACCCTGCGCACGCTGGGCGCCTGCCTGCACACGGCGCAGCTGGCCGGCGCGCTGTCGCACGTGCTCGACCTGACCCTGCAGTACGCCAACGACCGCCAGCAGTTCGGGCGCGCCATCGGCAAGTTCCAGGCGATCCAGCACCAGGTCAGCGAGATGGCCGAGCATGTCGCCGCCGCACGCGTGGCCGCACAGCTGGCCTGCGACAGCGGCACCGGCACGCCCGACCGGCTGCGCGCGGCCATCGGCAAGCTGCGCGCCAGCGACGCGGTCACGCCGGTGGCCGCCATCGCTCACGCCGTGCACGGCGCCATCGGGATCACTGAGGAATACGACCTGCAACTCTATACGCGCCGGCTGCATGCGTGGCGCGTGGCGGACGGGTCAGAGCGCTGGTGGAGCCGGATGCTGGGCGAGCAGGTATGCGCCAGCGCCGGCCGCAACGCGGTGGAGCTGGTGCGCGAATGGTGCGAGCCCGCGCCCGCCGCCTGAGCGGCCGGGCCTAACCCCGGCAATCGCGGGATCAGGCGGCCAGGCTGAGGCCGCCGCCGTGCGGGCGGCGGTGGCGCCGCTCCGGCTTGCACTCATATTTCAGCTCGGTGCGGCCGTCCTCGTAGGCGACCTCGAGCCGCACGGTGAAGCCCCACAGCCGGGTCACGTGCCGGATCACCTCGTCGAAGTTGTGCGCCAGCGGCCGGCGGTCGTTCTGCAGGTGCCGCAGCGTCAGCGAGCGGTCGCCGCCCACGTCGACATTGGTGACCTGGATATTGGGCTCCATGCTGGAGAGGTCATATTGCGCCGCCATCAGCTGGCGGATCGCGCGGTAGCCTTCATCGTTGTGGATCGCGGTGACGCGCAGCTTGCCTTCGCGGTCATCGTCCAGCACCGAGAACAGCTTCAGCTCGCGGATCACGCGCGGCGACAGGAACTGCAGCAGGAAGCTCTCGTCCTTGAAGTTGCGCATGGCAAAGTCCAGCGTCTTGCGCCAGTCGCTGCCGGCAAACTCCGGGGCCCAGCGGTAGTCCTCTTCGGTCGGGTTCTCGCACATGCGGCGCAGGTCCTGGAACATCAGGAAACCGACCGTGTAGGGGTTCATGCCGCTGTAATAGGGGCTGTTGTACGGCGGTTGGTAAATCACGTTGGTATGCGCCTGCAGCAGCTCCATCATGAACGCATCGTTGACCAGCTTTTCCTCGTACAGCTGGTTGATGATGGTGTAGTGCCAGAACGTGGCCCAGCCTTCGTTCATGACCTTGGTCTGGCGCTGCGGATAGAAATACTGCGCGATCTTGCGCACGATGCGCACGATCTCGCGCTGCCACGAGGCCAGCTTGGGCGCGTTCTTCTCGATGAAGTACAGCAGATTCTCCTGCGGCTCGGGCGGGAAGATGATTTCCCCCTCGGACGCCTCGTCCTCCGACGCCAGCGCATGCGGCCGGTGCTTGGGCAGGGTGCGCCACAGGTCGTTGACCTGCATCTGCAGGTAGTTCTCGCGATCGGCCTGGCGCGCCTTTTCCTCGGTGATGGACAGCTTCTTGGGCCGCTTGTAGCGGTCCACGCCATAGTTCTGCAAGGCGTGGCAAGAGTCCAGCAGCAGTTCAACCTCACGCTCGCCGTAACGCTGCTCGCACTCGGCCACGTAGTTCTTGGCAAACAGCAGGTAATCCACGATGGCGTCCGCGTTGGTCCAGGTGCGGAACAGGTAGTTGCCCTTGAAGAAGGAGTTGTGGCCGTAGCAGGCGTGCGCGATCGTCAGCGCCTGCATCGGCATGGTGTTCTCCTCCATCAGGTAGGCGATGCAGGGATTGGAGTTGATGACGATCTCGTAGGCCAGCCCCATGTGGCCGCGCTGGTAGCTGCGCTCGGACGCCAGGAAGTGCTTGCCGTAGGACCAGTGGCTGTAGCCGACCGGCAGCCCCGCCGACGCGTAGGCGTCGAGCATCTGCTCGGCGGTGATGATCTCGATCTGGTTGGGATAGGTATCCAGCCCGAATTCGCCGGCGATGCGGGCGATCTCGCGGTCATACCGTTTGATCAGCTCGAAGGTCCATTCCGAACCCGTGGAGAGATAAGCCATCTTCGCCCCTTGTTGCCCGGGCAAGGCGCCAGACCCGTCCGGCGCGCACGGCATCGCCGCGCCGCGTGGTCCGCGTTGCCTCGCCATTTGCCTTCACTGTGGCCCCCCGCGAGGAAGGCCAGGATCGGCGCCAACCTATGCTGCGCGCTTCTGGAACAGGTCGTGCAGCACCGGGTAGATCTCGTCCGCACCGATGATGCGCTGCATCGCAAAGTGATCGAACTGTCCCTTGACCGTCAGATACTCTTCCCAGAGGTTCTGCGGCTCTTCCGATGCGACTTCAACATATGCATAGTACTGGACCAGTGGCAGGATCGAATCGCGCAGCAGGCGTCCGCACAACTCGGAATCACCGGCCCAGTTATCGCCGTCTGACGCCTGCGCGCAGTAGATATTCCACTGGCTGGGCGGATAGCGGTCGTGGATCACTTCCACCATCAGCTTCAGCGCACTGGATACCACGGTACCACCGGACTCGCGCGAGTGGAAGAAGTCTTCCTCATCGACTTCCTTCGCCACCGTGTGATGGCGAATGAACACCACGTCGATGCGCTCGTAGTTGCGCTTCAGGAACAGGTACAGCAGCATGAAGAAGCGCTTGGCCAGGTCCTTGCGGCTCTCGTCCATCGAGCCGGACACGTCCATCAGGCAGAACATCACCGCCTGGGCCTGGGGGCGCTTCTTCAGCACGCGGTTGTTGTAGCGCAGGTCGAGCTTCTCGATAAACGGCACGCGGTCGATGCAGGCACGCAGGTGCCGCATCTTCTCCATCAGCTCGAGCGTGCCTTCGGCGTAGGGGCCGTCCTTTTCCAGCGCCTCGCTGTAGTCCAGCTCCAGCTCGCGCAGGCGCTTCTGGTAAGGGCTGGACAAGGCGATGCGCCGCCCCAGCGAACTGCGCATGGTGCGCAGGATCGACAGGTTGGACGGCGTGCCGTCGATGGAAAAGCCGGCGCGCACCTTGCGCACCTCGGCGATCTTGGCGAGGTGGCGCTTGGCCAGGTCCGGCAGCGCCATGTCCTCGAAGAAGAAGTTCAGGAAATCCTCGCGCGACAGCGTGAAGACGAAATCGTCTTCGCCTTCGCCGCTGTCGCTGGCGCGCGAACCGGTCCCGCCACCGCCCTGCTGCTGGCGGTCGAAGGAATCACCCTTGACGAATTTCTTGTTGCCAGGGTGAATCCACTCGCGCCGCCCGCCCGGGCCGTGGTGGAAGATCGGTTCGGAGATGTCCTTGACCGGAATGGACACCTGGCCGCTCTGCTCGATGTCCATGATCTTCCGGCCGGACACCGCCTTTGCCACCGCTTGCCGGATCTGCTCGCGGTAGCGCTTGATGAAACGTTGCTGGTTGACGGCACTCTTGTTGCCGCCGTTCTCGCGCCGATCGATGACCGTAGCCATATGTTGCCCTCGTTGAGAGACCTGTTCCGCGGCGCCGTTACGATGACTTTCTTACGCGCAGATACCACTCCACCAGAAGTCTCACTTGCTTGGGCGTGTACCCCTTCTCGACCATGCGGTTGACGAAGTTCTCGTGCTTATCCTGGTCTTCGCGCGAAGACTTGGCATTGAACGAGATCACCGGCAGCAGGTCCTCCGTGGTGGAGAACATGCGCTTCTCGATCACCATCCGCAGCTTTTCATAGCTGGTCCAGACCGGATTCTTGCCACTGTTGTTGGCTCGCGCCCGCAGCACGAAGTTGACGATCTCGTTGCGGAAGTCCTTCGGGTTCGAGATACCCGCGGGCTTCTCCACTTTCTCAAGCTCGTCGTTCAGCGCGTTGCGGTCGAGGATCTCGCCGGTATTGGGATCGCGGTACTCCTGGTCCTGGATCCACAGGTCGGCGAACACCACATAGCGGTCGAAGATGTTCTGCCCATACTCCGAATACGACTCCAGGTAGGCGGTCTGGATCTCCTTGCCGATGAACTCCACGAACGGAGTGGTCAGGTACTCCTTGATGTACGACAGCAGCTTGGCTTCCTGTTCCGGCGGGAACTGCTCGCGCTCGATCTGCTGTTCGAGCACGTACAGCAGGTGCACCGGGTTGGCCGCCACTTCGGTGTTGTCGAAGTTGAAGACCTTGGACAGAACCTTGAACGCAAAGCGCGTCGACAGCCCGTTCATGCCTTCGTCGATGCCGGCGTAGTCGCGGTATTCCTGGTACGACTTCGCTTTCGGATCCACGTCCTTCAGGCTTTCGCCGTCATAGACGCGCATCTTCGAGAAGACATTGGAGTTCTCGGGCTCCTTGATGCGCGTAAGCACCGCGAACTGCGCCATCATCTTCAGCGTGTTGGGCGCGCACGGCGCGGCCGACAGCGAACTGCTGCGCAAGAGCTTGTCGTAGATCTTCACCTCGTCGGACACGCGCAGCACGTACGGCACCTTGACGATATAGATCCGGTCCAGGAAAGCCTCGTTGTTCTTGTCCGACTTGAAGGTCGTCCACTCGGCCTCGTTCGAGTGCGCCAGGATGATGCCGTCGAACGGGATCGCGCCGAAGCCTTCGGTGCCCTTGTAGTTGCCTTCCTGTGTTGCCGTCAGCAGCGGGTGCAGGACCTTGATCGGCGCCTTGAACATTTCAACGAACTCGAGCAGGCCGCGGTTGGCCAGGCAGAGCCCGCCGGAATAGGAGTACGCGTCCGGATCGTCCTGCGGAAAATCTTCCAGCTTGCGGATGTCGACCTTGCCGACCAGCGAGGAAATATCCTGGTTGTTTTCGTCGCCAGGCTCGGTCTTCGAGATCGCAATCTGCGACAGCACCGAAGGGCGCAGCTTGACCACCCGGAACCTGGTGATATCGCCGTTGAACTCGTGCAGGCGCTTGACCGCCCATGGCGAGGCAATGGTGTTCAGATACCGGACCGGAATGCCGTAGTCCTCTTCCAGGATCTTGCCGTCCTCCTCTGGCGCGAACAGCCCCAGCGGCGACTCATGGATCGGCGAACCCTTGAGCGCGTAGATGGGGATCTCCTCCATCAGCGCCTTGAGCTTTTCAGCGAGCGAGGACTTGCCACCACCCGGAGGCCCGAGCAGGTAGAGGATCTGCTTGCGCTCTTCCAGGCCCTGCGCCGCGTGCTTGAAGAACGAGACGATCTGTTCGATCGTGTCCTCCATGCCATAGAAGTCGCGGAAGGCCGGATAGATGCGGATGACCTTGTTGAAGAACAGGCGGGACAGCCTGGGGTCATGGTGGGTATCCACCAGCTCAGGCTGGCCGATGGCGGCAAGCATGCGCTCTGCAGCAGTCGCGTAGGCAGTCGGATCCTTCTTGCAGATCTCCAGGTACTCCTGGATGCTGTATTCCTCTTCCTTGCGAGCTTCGAAGCGCGTAGCGTAATGGCCAAAAATGTCCATACCTCACTCCCGTCAGAGTTCACGTCCGAGGCGTGCTACCCCTAAGGCTTCGCGCAACGTTCGCGGCACACCACCCCGGCCTGGCGACCTGTCATGTTGCGAAGTCTTTACTTCATCATAGTCAAATAACGGCGATGGTGGAATCCGAGTTGACAAATCTCGCATCGATGCAACGTCTGTTTCGTTGCTGCATTTTCTGCATGAATTCGCTTCAGCTTTTGGCTGCATTCCGCTCGGGCCTTGCCCCCGCACGCGACGGGCCATTGACCATGCTTGTGAAACACCTTACACCTTTCCCGCCATCCGTGCACATCCGGTTTTGTAACCATACGCACGAAGGCCGGCACTGGTGTCGGCTTTCGTTTTTCCGCATTTTCTTACGCGTTTGCGCGCACTAGCACGCGCACACTGCTGATAGCAGGCGCGTCAAAGCGTGCGCGCGACCAGCTCCTTCATGATCTCGTTGGAGCCGCCGAAGATCTTGCTCACGCGTGCATTCGCATACATACGCGCGATCGGGTATTCAAGCATGTAGCCGTAGCCGCCGTGCAACTGGAGGCACTCGTCGATGACCTGGCAGTTCTGCTGCGTGCACCACCACTTGGCCATGGCGGCCGTGGCAGCGTCGAGCTTGCCGTCCATCAGGCGCAGCATGCAATCGTCGACGAAGGTCGCGGCAATGGTGGCGACCGTCTTGCACTCCGCCAGCTTGAAGCGCGTGTTCTGCAGATCGGCCAGCGGCTGGCCAAACACCTTGCGCTCGCGCACGTATTCGGTGGTCAGCTCGATGGCGCGCTGCATGGTCGCCACGGCCCCGAGCGCAATGATCATGCGCTCTTGCGGCAGCTGCTGCATAAGCTGGTAGAAACCCTGACCTTCCTGCGTGCCCAGCAGGTTGTCGCACGGCACCAGCACGTCGTCGAAGAAGAGCTCGGCGGTGTCTTGCCCTTTCTGCCCGATCTTCTCGAGAATGCGGCCACGACGGAAACCCGGCAGGTCGCGCGTCTCCACCATGACCAGCGACACGCCGCGCGAACCGGCTTCCGGATCGGTCTTGGCCACCACGCAGACCAGGTCGGCGTGATACCCGTTCGTGATGAAGGTCTTTGCACCGTTTATGCGATAGCAGTCTCCGTTTTCGGTCTGTTCGCGCACCGCGCGGGTGCGTATCGCTTTGAGGTCGGAACCGGCGCCAGGTTCCGACATGGCAATGGCCGCCACCATTTCGCCGCTGGCCATTTGCGGCAGCCATTTCTTCTTCTGCGCTTCCGTGCCGTAGTTGAGCAGGTAATGTGCCACGATGCCGCTGTGCACATTATTGCCAAGGCTGGTGCAGACGGCGCGCGACATTTCCTGGGTGATGACGGCCTCGTGGGCAAAGGTGCCGCCACCGCCGCCGTATTCCTCGGGGATGCTGGCGCACAGCAGCCCGATCTGGCCGGCGCGGCGCCAGACCTCGCGGTCGATATAGCCCTGGTCGGCCCAGCGGGCCTCGTTGGGCGCCAGTTCGCGCTCGATGAAGCGGCGCACGGTTTCCTGGAACATCCCCAGGTCTTCGGTCATCCAGGGGGTCTGGCGTACGGCGGGCGCCGTGTGCTGGTCGTGGGATCCCATATGGTGTGCTGGTATCAGGGTAAACGAGAAAATGAACAGGCGACCGGTACTGTCCGGCCAGCACCCGCCTGTATACGTAAACGACAGACTGGCGAGGCAGCCGGATGCTGCGGGGCAGCATGACCGGCGCCGCCGCTCAGTCCGGCCAGCGGTAGCGCAGCGGCTGCTTGGCCATGAAGCGGTCGGCAGCCTCGCGGCGATAGGCAGTGGAGAAGGCAATGCCCTGCCCGTCCGCTTCCATCGCCAGCATGGTGTGCAGGTCCTGGTTCAGCGAGGCGTTCAACGCCTGCTTGGTCAGGCCCACCGCCACCGGCGAGGCCTCGGTGAAGGCCTGCGCCAGCGTCCGCGCACGTTCCTGCAGGCTGTCCGCCGGCACGATTTCCATGACGATGCCAAGGTCTTGCGCGGCCTGGGCGTTCAGCTCGCGCATCGAGAACATCAGCGCCTTGGCCCGCTGCAGGCCGATCATCCGCGGCAGCGTGTAGAACACGCCACAGTCGGGGACCAGCCCCATGCGCAGGAACGGGAGCCCGAAGCGCGCGCGCGGCGTGGCCAGGATGATGTCGGCCGTCAGCGCCAGGCTGAAGCCCGCGCCATAGGCCGCGCCGTCCACCGCGGCGATGACCGGCACGTCGAGCTGGATCAGGTCTTCCAGCCAGCCGTGCACCTTGTGCAGGCGCTTGCGGCCCTGCTCGGCATTGATCTCGACCTGCATCGAGCTGATGTCGCCGCCCGACGAGAAATCGGTGCCGGCGGCGGTCAGGATCAGCGCGCGCACGCTGTCGTCGGCGCGTACCCGGCGAATCACTTCGCCGATCTCGTCGCGCATCGGCAAGGACAGCGCGTTCTTGCGCGCCGGCGAGTCCAGCGTCAGCGTGGCGATGCCGTCCTCGACGGCGAAGCGGATGGTTTCCATCGGTAGGCTCCGGGAGGCGGGTTTCAGTCGAGCTGGATATTGGCGTCGCGCACGATCCTGGCCCACTTGGGTGTGTCGCCGGCGACCACGGCCGCCAGTTCCTGCGGCGTGGACCCGACCGGCTGCAGGCCCATGCCGGCCAGCTTCTGCGTCACTTCGGGCAGGCGCACGATGCGCGCGGTCTCTGCCGCCAGCTTCGCCGTCACATCCTTGGGCGCATTGGCCGGCAGGAACAGCCCGTACCAGCCGTTGGGCTCGAACCCCGGCAGGCCCAGTTCAGTGAAGGTCGCCACATTGGGCAGCGCCTTGTAGCGCTGGGTGCCGGTGATGCCGAGGATCTTGAACTTGTTGCTGCCCAGGTAGGCGTTGGCCGAGGTCACGTCGACAAAGGCGCTGTCCACCTGGCCGCCGAGCAGGTCGCTCATCAGCGGCGCCGCACCCTTGTAAGGGATATGCGCGAGCTCGATGCCTGCCTGCTGCTTGAGCAGCTCGCCGTGCAGGTGCGACGAGGTGCCGTTGCCGTAGGAGCCATAGCTGAGCTTGCCCGCCTTGGCCAGCGCCAGGAACTCGCGCATATTGCTGGCGGGCACGCGGTTGGGCACCACGAACAGGTCGGACGACTTGGCGATCTGCGAGACCGGCGTGAAGTCCCTGGCCACGTCGTATGGCGTGCGCTTGTACAGGGCCGGCGCCTGGATCAGGGCCGTGATCGCCAGCAGGATGGTGTAGCCGTCGGCCGGCGCCTTGGCGACGGTGTCGTTGCCCAGCATGCCGCTGGCGCCGGGCTTGTTTTCGACCACCACCGGCTGGCCCAGGCTTTCGGCCAGGCGCTGGCCGATCAGGCGGCCCACGGTGTCGGTGCCGCCGCCGGCCGGGTACGGCACGATCATGCGGATCGGCTTGCTCGGATACGATTGCTGCGCGAAGGCGCTGCCCGCGCCGCCGAGGATGGCCGCGCCGGCCAGGGTGCCGGCCTGTGCCAGCCAGTTGCGTCTGCTTTGCTGCATGCTGTCTCTCTCTTTGCTGAATTCGCCGCTGGTGTCAGGCGCTCGGGTGGTCCGCCTGCATCTCGCGCTCCTGCAGGGCGCGCCACAGGATCTTGCCGGTGGCCGACTTTGGCAACGCATCGACCACGTCGACGATGCGCGGCACCTTGTACGCGGCCATATGCTCACGGCACCAGGCCATGATGCGTTCGGGGTCGGCGTCGGCCGTGCCGCGTGCTTCCGGGCGCAGCGCCACCACGGCCTTGACGGTCTCGCCGCGGCGCTGGTCGCGGGCGGCGATCACGCAGGCTTCGTGGATGGCCGGGTGCCCGTACAGCAGGTTCTCCACCTCGGCCGGCCAGACCTTGTAGCCGGACGCGTTGATCATGCGCTTGAGGCGGTCGCGCATGAAGAAGTAGCCTTGCTCGTCCATGAAGCCGAGGTCGCCGGTGCGCAGGAAGCGCTTGCCGCCAAGCTCGATGAAGGTGGCCGCGTTGGCTTCCGGGTTGTTCCAGTAGCCCAGCATCACCTGGCCGCCGTGGACCACGATCTCGCCGGTCTCGCCGCAAGGCAGTTCCTGCAGCGTCTCGGGATCGACCACGCGTGCGTCCACGCCGAAGGTGGCGATGCCCAGGCATTCGCGCTTGGGCTGGTTGCGCGGGTTGGACAGGATGAAGGCCGCGGTCTCGGTCATGCCGTAGGCCTCGACGTAGGGCAGGCCGAAGCGTTCCTGCAGCATATTCGCCACCGCTTCGGGCATGGCCGCGCCGCCGCCGCCGACGTAGGCCAGGCTCGACAGGTCGCGCGCGTCGATTCCCGGCTGCGAGAAGAAGTCCACCATCATCGCCGGCGGCGCGCCCCAGACCGAGACGCGGTAGCGCTCGAGCAGGTCCGCGGCCAGCGCGCGGTCCCAGCGCGGCATCAGCACCACGGTGGCGCCCAGGTAGAGCGGCGAGTTCATGCAGTTCTGCATGCCCAGCAGGTGGAACATCGGCGCCACGGCCAGCACCACGGATTCGGGCGTGGCGCCGCGCCAGATCACCGCACCGGCCGCCGCGGTCATCAGCGTGCCGTGGCTATGCATGCAGCCCTTGGGATGGCCGGTGGTGCCGGAGGTATAGGCCAGCATGCACAGCGTGTCGTAGCCGGCCTGGTGCGGCAGCGGCCGGTGCCCGGCGGCGCTGGCCGCGTCCCAGGCCACCGGCATGGCGCCGGAGGGCGCGGCCTGCGGCGCGGGCGGCGCTTCGCGCAGCCAGGCCGGCACCGCCAGGCCGCCGTCGTCGCGCAGCATGCCGGCGTAGTCGTGCAGGATCACATGGCGCAGCGCCGGGCCGTGCAGCGGTGCCACGCGCTGGTACAGCTCGCTGCCGGCAAAGGCGGCGACCGCGCCGCTGTCCTGGACCACGTGGGCAAGTTCGGCCTCCAGCCACATCGGGTTGGCCGGGACCACCACGCCTTCGGCGCGCAGGATCGCGTAGTAGGCAATGATGAACTGCGGGCAGTTCTGGCTGAACAGCAGCACCCGGTCGCCCGGCTCGATGCCGCAGGCCTGCTGCAGGTAGCCGGCCATCCGTTCGATCTCGTCCTGCAGCTGGCCGTAGGAAATCGCGGTGCCGAAATACTGGATCGCGGTCTTGTCCGGATAGCGGTGCGCCGCCGCCTCGACGTTATAAAACAGGCTGGTGCGAGGCGTTTGCAGCGTGGCCGGCAGGCCGGGCGGCCAGGCGGGGGAGCGGAACGGCTCGCGGGTACTTGTAGCAGGCTTCATATGCAGCAATCGATGCAGGTCAAACGGGAATGACTTAATCCAGGCGGATGTTCCTGGTGCGGATCACCTTGCCCCAGCGGACATAGTCGGCCTGGATGGTCTGGGCAAACGCGTCCGGCGTGCTGCCGGTCAGGATCACGCCAAGCTCGTTCATGCGCTTGCGCACGTCGGGCTGGGCCAGCACGCGGTTGACGTCCGCCGAGAACTTCTCAACGATCGGCCGCGGCGTGGCGGCCGGCAGCAGCAGCCCGAACCAGCCCATCGCATCCATGCCTTCAATGCCGGCTTCGCGGAAAGTCGGCACATCCGGCAGTTGCGGCGCGCGCGCGGGGCCAGTCACCGCGAGGGCGCGCAGGCGGCCGGTGGCGACGTGGGGCTTGGCGCCCATCACCGAGATCACCGCCGCCGGCACCTGGCCGCCCAGCAGGTCGTTCAGCTCCGGAGCCTCGCCCTTGTATGAGACATGGAGCATGTCGATCTTGGCGGCCTCGTTGAAGACCTCGCCGTACAGGTGGCCGCTCGAGCCGGCCCCGAACGAGCCGTAGGAGAACTGCTTCGGCTTGGCGCGAACCTGCGCGATGAAGTGTTTCAGGTTGGTGGCAGGCACCGCATTGCTGTTGACGGCGAACACCAGGTTGGTCGTGCCGAGCTCGGACACCGCGGCGAAATCCTTCACCGGGTCATAGGGCGCCCGGGCATACAGGCTTGGCGCCTGCACCAGCGGCGTGATCGTCAGCAGCGCGGTGTAGCCGTCGGCCTCGGCACGGGCGACCACCTCGGCGCCGAGCATGCCGCTCGCACCCGGGCGGTTTTCCACCACCACCGGGCGCTTCCAGGCCTTGCCCAGCCCTTCGGCAATGGCGCGGGCCAGCACATCGGTGGCGCCACCTGCCGGGAAGGGCACGACCATGCGCACGGTGCGCGCCGGGAATTCGCTCTGCGCGAGCGCGGCGCCCGCCCCCAGCATCCCGGCGGCAACGCCGCTCCACGCCAGCAATCCGGCCCCAAAGCGCCACAGCGCACTACGACGATCTGCCTGCATGTGTTGTTGTCTCCATTGTTTTTCCTGAGGCGGGGAACGGGTGGTTGCCCCGTTTCTGGTCCCGTCCGGGCCGGTGCGCCGGCCTTGTATCGGTATCAGCCGGAGAGTGCGCGATGCTGCGGTGCGTGGACAATGACCAGACAAGCCAAAATGATTGGCCGAATCGCTCAGATGGAAGGCAGCCTTTGGCAAATCCCGATTGTGCGGTGCGGCCGCGGCTTGCTAAGGTGCCGGGACGATGTGGCGAAACGTCCTGGAACGCCCGCGGAGCCAGCCGTTCCGCGGTGCCGGCGCCGACGCGCCACCGTGATGAGGAGACCCATGCATACCGCTGTCCTGTCATCGCCGCGCCCGCCCGTGCCAGGCAAGCTGCACCTCGCCGGCAGCGCACTGCCGCCGGCGCCCGGGCACGGCCGTGTCCCGGGCCGCACCGAGGCCCCGGCCGGCACGGCGCCGCAGGCCTCGGCGCGCCACACCATTGCGATCCAGCATGTGGATCACATCCTGCTGGGCCCGCGCCGGCTGGGCCACGACATTGCCGCGCTGCTGCGCCGGGCCGGGATTTCGCCGGCGCTGCTGGCCTCGCCCAATGCGCGCGTCACCCAGGGCCAGTACGCGGCGCTGATCCGCACGCTGCGCCGCGTCATGCGCGATGAACTATGGGGGCTGCTGGACCGGCCCGTGACCCCGGGCGTGTTTGCGCAGGCGTGCCGCAACCTGATCCATTGCGCCACGCTGGAAGACGCCATCCGAGCCGGCTTGCGGCTGTACCGGCTCCATATCGACGCCTTCGCGCCACGCCTGCATGTCAGCGCCGACGGCAAGGCCGCCTCCGTGGTGCTGCATCCGCGTGCGCCGGCCTCGGCCTGCCGCAGCTTTGCCGAATCGACTTTCGTGTTCCATGCCTACGCGCTGCTCAGCTGGCTGGTGGCCGGCCATATCCCGCTGGCGCGGGTCGACCTGAGCGCGGCGCCGTCGCAGGGCGGCCCCGAGACCGAGCGCGTCTTCAAGGCCGCCGTGCATTACGGCCAGCCTGTCTCCGTGCTGCATTTCGATGGCGCCAGCCTGCGCCTGCCGGTGATGCAGGACGCCGCCAGCCTGCGCGAGTTCCTGCGCGAGACGCCGCGCAACCTGCTGATCCGCTACCGCGACAACAGCTGCCTGGCCGAGCGCATCCGGCAGCACTTGCGCTCCCACCTGGATGACGAACTGCCGTCGCTGGAGCAGATGGCGCAGATGCTGCGGCTCACGCCCCAGACCCTGCGCCGCCGGCTGCGCGACGAGGGCAGCGGCTACCAGAGCATCAAGGACAGCCTGCGCCGCGACGTGGCCATCGGCATGATGGAGCGCCCCGGCATGACGCTGCAGGACGTGGCGCTGCGGCTTGGCTTCTCAGAACCGAGCACGTTCCACCGGGCCTTCAAGAAATGGACGGGCGTGGCGCCGGGAGAGTATCGGATGCGGGGATTGCGGGGAAAGGCTTTGCCGCGCTGATGCGGGCCGGGTCAGGATCTCCAGTGGCCGGCGGCTGAAGCATGGCTGCCGGCTTGCCCGGCACCGTCCCCCCGCTACCTCTGTGCCACCGGCGGCGCTGCCCGCTGCCCTACCTGCACCATCCCCGTCTGGGGCGGCGGCACCTGCAGGGTCGCCAATAGCAAGCCCATGCCGGCAAGGATGCGGTACTGGCTGGCCAGTTCGTTGTACTTGCCGGTCACGTAGGCCGTGCTGGCGCTGAAGTACTCGTTCTCGGCATTCAGCAGGTCAAGCAGGCTGCGCTGCCCAATCCGGAATTGCTTGCCGTAGCTGACGCGCGTGGCATCGCTGGCCTCCACGTATTGCTTGAGGCTCACCAGACGGTCCTTCGCCGTCAGGTGGGCGTTATAGGCCTGCGATACGGCCTCCTGCACCTGTCTGCGCAGACGGTCCAGATTCTGCTCTGCTTCCTGGACCTGGTAGCCGGCCTCGTTGATGCGCGCCTTGTCGGCGTTGCCGCGAAACAGGTTGTAGCGCACGCGCAGCATCACGCTGCGCTCGTCGGTGGTGCCGAGCACGCGGTCGCGGTCGCGCGCCACGCCGACCTCGAGATCCAGCCTTGGCCACAACGCGGCCTTGGCCAGCGAACGCCCGGCCTGGGCTTCGGCGATATCGGCCTGCCCGGCACCCAGCGCGGGGTGATTGGCGTTTGCCACCTGCTGCGCCTCCCGTTCGGTGGCAGGCAGCAGCGTCGACAGCGAGTCCGGCCTGGACAAGACCTCCGGCGGCGCGCCGACCACGCGTAAATAGGCTGTCATGGCGTCCTGCAAGCTGCCCTGCTCCGCCCGCAGGCTGGCCTTGGCCAGCGCCAGGCGGCTTTCGACCTGATAGAGATCGGCGCGGCGCAGCACCCCGTTGTCGGCGCCAAGCCGGATCTGGTCATAGATGTGCTGGTGCGCTTCCAGATTGGCCAGGCCGATGGCCACGGTTTCCTGACGCCGCAGGACCTCCACATAAACGCCGACCGTGCGCAGCGCGATGTCTTCGGCAGTCGCGCCGACCCGATAGGCCGCGCCGTCGATCCGTGCGCCCTGGCGCTCCACATCGCTGCTGGTGGCAAAGCCGTCGAACAGCATCTGCGAGATCGTCACGCCGGCGGCGTGGCTGGCATAGGAAGAGTCGGACAGGCCCATCAGCCGGGTGCTGTGGCTGTCCAGGCGTACGCGACCGGTGGCGGCATTGACATCGACCCGCGGCAGGTAACCGGCGCGCGCCTGCGTCAGCCCCTCGTCCGCGGCCAGCCGGCGGCTGCCCGCCGCCAGCACTTCGGGATTGGTATGCACGGCTTGCTCGACTGCCTGGCGCAGCACCTGGGCTGCCGCGTGATGCGGCACCACCATGGCGGCCCATAGCAGTACATGTGCCAGCCGGCACCATGTCGTTGTCATGCTTCCCCCGCTCGGGCGCACCCGCTGCCGCGCATCGCGCTGGCCGGCGCCTGCGCGATACGGGAAGCGGTGCGCTACCCGTTTATTATGGTTTTCAACTGCGCCGGATTCCGGCTTTACTGCCGCCCTGCATTTCCCTCTCTGAATCCGCCACCGATCGCCCGCCTCAGGCGGTGTGGAGATTGCCGTTGCTCAGCAGCGTGTTGAGATCGAGCCCGACCACGCCCTGCAGCACCGCCACGTCCTGGAATGCAGCCGCCGTGCCACTGCCGTCACGATCCAGGCTGACCACGGTGTTGCCACCCACCTCCGAAAGGCGGACGAACTGCGCCGCATTGGCAGGGTTCACGCCAACACCGGAAAGCAGATCGGAAAGATCCAGCACATCGCCACCGGAAGCCACGGGAGCCGCACCGAAGTCGGTGATGGTGTCGACCGAAGCGGGGTCCGCGCGCAGAAAGCGAAAGGTGTCGCTGCCATTGCCGCCGGTCAGTGTGTCGGCGCCGGCGCCGCCGGTCAATACGTCGTTGCCGGCGCCTCCGACCAACACGTCGTTGCCCGCGCCGCCACGCAGCACGTCGTTGCCGGCAGAGCCGGTGAGGTTGTCGTTGAAGGCGGAGCCGATGACGCCTTCCATGTTGCTGTAGCTGTCGGCACCGAGGCCAGTCACGCCCGGGCCTGCCGTGGTGGGGCTGCCGCTCTGCGTCAGCGTGAACACAACCCCGCCGGTGGCATCGGAGAAATCAAGCAGGTCGATGCCGTCGCCGCCGTTGATGGTGTCATCGCCCGCGCCACCGCGAATGACGTCGTTGGCGGAGCTGCCGGTCAGCGTGTCGACAAACGCCGAGCCGATCACGCCCTCCATGTTCGCGTAGCTGTCGGTACCTAGTCCGGGCGTCGCGCCCACAAGCACCTTGACGAGGGTGCTACTTTGGATCAACGTGAAGGAGACCGCGCCGGTGGCATCGGAGAAATCCAGCATATCTATGCCCACCCCCCCGTCGATGGTGTCGTTGTCGGCGCCACCTCTCAAGACGTCGTCGCCGATCCCGCCGTTGAGGGTGTCGTTGTCGGCGCCCCCTCTCAAGACGTCGTCGCCGTTCCCGCCGTTGAGGATGTCGGTACCACGTCCGCCAATGAAGATGTCACCCGCAACGGCACCAGTCATGCTGTCGGGATTGCTGCCACCCTCCAGATAGGAAGCCTGGTAGCTGGCCTGATCAAGCGAAAAGCCGTTTTTGTCCACGACATTGACGGTCACCGTCGCCGTGCTGCTGCCACCTGCCCCGTCTTCGACGGTATAGCTGAAGGTTGCCACCCCCTTGCTGTTGGGACTGTCGAACGCGACGAAGCTGTAATTGCTTTCGGTGACAAGCCTCAGGCCGGAAAGCGTGCTTGAGGTCAGACTGAGCGGGTTTATGGACAAGGCCCGCCCGTCGATATCGACGTCGTTGCCGAGCAGCGCGCTCACCGGAATCAGGATGTTGTCGGTGTTAGTCGAAACATAGACAACGTCCTCGGCTGCCACCGGCGCGTCATTGACGGGATTGACCGTAATCGCCACCGTATCGGTATCGACCAAAGCGCCATCGCTGGTCTGGATCTGCACCGACGCGGCGCCCGCATAATCCTTCTCGCCAAGGAAGCTCATTCCATTCAGCGCAGCATTGATTGCCGCATCGCTGCCCGTGAATGTCATGGTGCTGTCCGCGGTGCCGTCGCCCGACAGGAACTGCAGCCCGGCAACGCCATTCAGCGTGATCGCGCCGTGGCTTGCGCTCAGCGTCACGGTGTGGCTCGCGTTGTCCACGTCAGAGATGCTGAGTGCATTGCCGTTGGCCGTACGGAACACCAATGGCGTATCTTCGTTGACCACCTGCGCAAGGGGAACGGCATTCACCGCAGCATCGTTGGCACCTGTGATGTTGACGGTGATCGCCTGGGTGGCACTGAGATCGGCCGACTGTACGGACAGCGAGTCGGTCACATGCTGGCCCGCGGCGAGGGACTGCGCCTTGCTGTTGTCCAGCGTGTAGGTCCAGGCGCCGGTGCCGCTATCGAAGGTGAAGGCGCCGTATTGGCCGACCAGGCTCGCTGGCGGCACGGCGGCAAAGTGCGCATCGCCGGTATCGACATCGTTGACCGTCAACGTGCCGCGGGCGGAGGGGTCGCCGGGAATGGCATTTCCTGCCCCGCCGGCTTCGGTCACTGAGGTGTCCTCGCTGGCTGAAGCCGTGATCGTAGCGTAGTCGTTTGCGCCGGTGATGTTGACGGTGATGGTCTGCTGCGCCGTGTGGTCGGCCGAAGCCACCGTCAGCGAATCACTGACCTGCTGGCCCGCGATCAGCGCAT
>NZ_JBYTAH010000014.1:6666-17355 GCF_058787975.1 Cupriavidus sp. FW305-26 | reverse complement strand
CCGGCTTCGGTGACCGCCTTGTCCTCACTGGCCGAGGCCGAGATGGTGGCGTGGTCGTTGGCACCGGTGATGTCGACCTTGATGGTCTGCTGCGCGCTCTGGTCGGCGGAGGACACCGTCAGCGAATCGCTGACCTGCTGGCCCGCGATCAGCACATCGGCCTTGGTGTTGTCGAGCGTATAGCTCCAGGCGCCGGTGTTGCTGTCGAAGCTGAAGGTGCCGTACTGTCCTGCCAGACTCTCCGGCGGCACTGCGGCAAAGTGCGCTTCACCGGTATCGACGTCAGTGACCGTCAGCTTGCCGCTGGCGGATGCGTCACCCGTTTCAGCATTGCCTGCGCCGCCAGCCTCGGTCACCACCTTGTCTTCGCTGTCCGAGGCCGTGATCGTGGCTCCATCGTTGGCACCAGTAATCCGGATGCTCAGCGATGAAGCCGCGCTGGCCTGCCCGTCGGACACCTCATAGTTGAACGTGTCCTGGACTTGCTGGCCCTGCCGCAATGCCTGCACCTGGCCATTGCCGTTGTCCAGCTCATAGCTGTAGCTGCCGTCGGCGTGGAGCGTCAGCGTGCCGTACTGGCCGGCATAAGTGCCGGGATTGGCCACGGCCAGCACGTTCCCCGCATCGACGTCGCTGTCGTTCGACAGCACATTGCCGGTGATCGGGTTCGGAGAGTTGTTCTCGCCGATCGCGTGGGTATCGGCCACTGCCGTTGGCGCATGGTTGTCGTAGCCAGCGAAGTCCGACTTGGTCAGTTCGTGCAGGCCGTTGAGCTTGATGACCATTTCCGCCGTGGCGGGATTGCCGTCGACATCCACGTAGACATAGGTATTGCCCCCCGATTGCTGGAACCAGGCTCCGTGGGCCGTGGGCTGGCGGCCACCCCATTCAAAGCCAGTGTCGCCCAGCACGGGCCGCAAGTCGAGGTGGTCCACGCCGCGCTGGAAGTCGGTGATCACATCCATGCCGGCCGCGGTGGAGTCGGAGACGGCGTTATAGACAAAGACGTCGGCGCCGCTGCCGCCGCTCAGGGTGTCGCCGCCTGCCCCGCCGGCGATCTTGTCGTTGCCGCCTTCACCGTAGATGGTGTCCTTGCCGTTGCCACCGGCAATGATGTCGTCGCCGCCCAGGGCGGCATTGTTGCCGTTGTCCCCGTAGATCAGGTCGTCGCCGTTGCCGCCATAGATGCGGTCGTTACCCGGCCGGGCTGACTCATGGCCGGCACCGAGCAGGTAGTCGGCGTAGCTGTCATAGCCGTCGCCATACAGCGTATCGCCGCCATTGTCGCCGGTGTAAAGCGCCGACGAGCCGTCGATGCTGCCGATCACGTCATCGCCGCCGCCGCCATAGACCGCGTCGGTGCCGTTGCCACCCGACAAGTTGTCATTGCCGAGCCCGCCGAAGACCCGGTCCTTGCCGTTGGCGCCCAGCAGCGTGTCGTCGCCGCTGCCGCCTTCAACGATATCGTCGCCGTTGCCGGCATCGACATAGTCGTTGCCATCGCCGGCGCTGACGTAGTCATTGCCATTGCCGCTCAGGATGGTGTCGGCGGACGTGGTGCCGCTGATGCTGTCGCTGCCGTTGCTACCTGTCAGGGTTGCCATGATCACTCTCCGTCCTGAATGCCAGCCTGCTGGCCATGCCTTGCTTGTTGTCGTCGTGGGCAAACCGCCCGCTCTTATCGTTCCCGGAACGCCAGTTCCCTGGTCTTGATGATGGGCTTGAGCAGGTAATGGAGCACCGTCTTCTGCCCGGTCAGCACATCGACCGTCGCCACCATGCCGGGCAGGATGGGCACCTGCACGGCACTGCCGCCTGGCCGGTTGTCGCGCGTGCGCACGCGCACCAGGTAGTAGCTTTCCGGGCGCTCGCCCGGGCGCTCCGGTGTCAGCGTATCGGCGCTGATATGCTCCACGGTGCCGGCAAAGCCGCCATAGATCGAAAAGTCATAGGCCGACAGCTTGACCACCGCCGGCTGGCCGGGCCGCAGGAAGGCAATGTCGGCAGGCCGCACGCGCGCCTCTACCAGCAGCGTGTCTTCCAGCGGGACGATCTCCAGCAGATCCATGCCGGGCTGCACCACGCCGCCAACGGTATTGATCTTGATCTGCTTGATGACGCCCGCAAGCGGGGCGCGTACCAGGGTACGGTCGACGCGGTCCTGCAGCGCGGTGTTGGTGGCGCTCTGCGCGGCCTGTTCGGCCTTGGCCTGGTTGAGCTCTTTCATGGCCTCGGCACGATAATGCGTGCCCAGTTCGTCGGCTTTTTGCTGGCTCTCGCGGTAGGCGGCCTCCAGGCGCGGCATGGCGAGCCGCGCGGCCTCGAGCTCGCCTTTCAGGTCATTGGCCTGGCGCTCCAGCCGCAGCAGGTCGACCTCGGACACGACGCCCTGCGCCATCATCGGGCGCATCATGGCCAGCTCCTGTGCCACCAGCCGATGGCTCTGCCGCAGTTGCTGCTCGCGCGAGCGCTTCTCGGTCAGCTCCTGCCGCCGCTGCTCGGACTGCTGGCGCAGCACGGCGAGATTGGCATCGAACGCGCGCTTGCGTGACTCGAACAGCGCGCGCTCCTCGGACACGAAGCGGCGGCCCTCGGCATCGGCCGGCGCGCTCGCCACGAACGCCGTGCCGTCGGCCTCGGCGCTCAGGCGCGCAATGCGTGCCACCAGCGCATCGTCCCTGGTGCGGCCTTCCTGGTATGAAGCCGTGAAGCGTGTATCGTCGATGCGCATCAGCGGCTGGTCCTTGTTCACCACCTGCCCCGGTCGCACCATGATCTCGGCGATGATCCCGCCTTCGAGGTTCTGCACCACCTGCACCTGGCTCGACGGGATCACCTTGCCCTCGCCCACGGCCACCTCGTCCACCCGCGCCAGCGCGGCCCAGGCCAGCGCCAACAGCACGAAGACCAGGGCGGACCAGAGGATCCAGTGCGTGAAATAGCGCGGTTGCGCCATCGCGGCCGCATCGCGCTCGCACATGAAGTCGGTGTCGTCGGCACGTGGCCTCAGCGCGGCGATCAGGCGCCGCACTGGCCCCATGCGTTGCGGATCAGGCTGAAGCGACATGGAGCTTCCTCCCCGCGAGCGCGTTCAGGACTTCGGCCTTGGGACCATCGGCGACGATACGGCCCTGGTCCATCACGATCAGGCGATCGACCAGGCTGAGCAGCGAGCCGCGATGCGTGACCAGGATCAGCGTGCGCCCGCCCAGCGCTAAGGCCAGGCGCGCCTTGAACTGCTCCTCGGTGCGGTTGTCCATGGCGCTACTGGGTTCGTCGAGCAGCAGCAGCGGCGGCTGCAGCAACTCGGCACGGGCAATGGCAATGGCCTGGCGCTGGCCGCCCGACAGGCCTTCGCCGCGCTCTCCCAGGCGCAAGTCATAGCCGTCCGGCAGGCGACCGACAAAGTCGCTCACGCCGCCCAGGCGCGCCGCGCGCAGCACCGCTTCGTCGTCGGTGTACGGGGCGCCCATCACGATGTTGTCGCGCAGCGTCCCGCTGAACAGCATCACGTCCTGCGGCACATAGCCGATGTCGCGCCGCAACGCGGCCGGGTCCAGCTGGCGCACCTCCGCGCCGTCGACCAGCACGGTGCCGGCATCCGGTGCGTACAGGCCAAGGATCAGCTTCTCGATGGTGGTCTTGCCTGAGCCGATGCGGCCTATCAGGCCAACCCGCTCGCCGCTGGCAATGCGGAACGAGACCCCATCCAGTGCCGCGATGTCGCGGCCCGGATAGCGAAAGCTGACCTGCCGGAACTCGATCTCGCCGCGCAGCGGCGGACGGTGCAGGAAATGCTTGCCGGGCGGGCGCTCGACGGGCAGCGCCATCATGCGGTCGATGCCGGCCAGCGCGGTGCGCGCCTGGTGATAGCGGGTGGTCAGCCCCGCCACTTGCGACAGCGGCGCCAGCGCGCGGCCGGCAAGGATGGTGCAGGCAATCAGGCCGCCCGTGGTCAGCCGGTCGTCGGCGATCAGGTAGACGCCGATCACCACCACCACCAGCGTGGCGGCCTGCTGGGCGAACAGCGAGAAGTTGATCACGCAGGCGGAGAGCAGCCGCGCGCGCAGCCCCAGTTGCGCCATCTGCCCGACCACCTGCTCCCATTTGCGCTGGGCGGCACCTTCGGCACCGCTGGTCTTGACGGTCTCCAGCCCCACCAGGGTTTCGACCAGTGCGGCCTGGCGCTGGGCCGCGCAGGCGCTGCTGGCGCGCACCGCGCGCGACAGCGGTCCCTGCAGCAGCAGGCTGGTGCCGATCACCAACGGCACCGCCAGCAGCGGCACCCAGGCCAGCGGGCCACCGACCCAGAACATGGCCGCAATGAAGACCGCGGCGAACGGAAGGTCGACCAGGGTCGTGATGGTGGCCGAGGTCAGGAACTCGCGCACCGACTCGAATTCATGCAGCTGGCTGCTCAGGCTGCCCACCGACGCCGGCCGCGCCTTCATCTCGATGCCCAGCACCTTCTCGAACACCGTCGCGGAGACCGTGACATCGATGCGCCGGCCCGCTACGTCGACAAAATAGCCCCGCAGCGTGCGCATCACCAGCTCGAAGCCAAGCACCAGGCCCACACCGATGGCCAGCGCCCACAGCGTTTCCAGCGCATGGTTCGGCACCACACGGTCATAGACGTTCATGGTGAACAGCGGCATGACCAGCGCGAACAGGCTGAGCAGCAGCGAGGCAACCAGCACCTCGCCATAGAGCGGCCACGACTGGCGCATCACGCCCCAGAACCATCCATGTGGCGACGTCGGCCCGGCATCGTCCGCCGCCTCGAAGCGGTGCGCGGGCCGGACAAAGATGGCATGGCCGGTGTACCGGGCCAGCAGGTCTTCCTGGCGGACCGGCTGCTCGCCGTCGCCCCACTCCGGCTGCGAGACCAGCAGCATGCCCACGTCGCCACGGCGCAGCATTACGCAGGCCTCGCCCTGGTCGAGCAGCAGGATGGCGGGCAGCACCAGGTCCGGGATGTCGCCCAGCGGGCGCTTGACCAGCCGGGCCGACATGCCCGCGCGTGCGGCCGCGCGTGGAAACAAGGCAGGGGTCAGGCGCTCCGCCTCCAGCGGCAGGCCCGCAATCAGGGCTTCGGCCGCGACTGGCCGCTGGAAGCGCCGGGCCAGCCAGAGCAGGCACGCCAGCAGCGGATCATCGGGGCGCGCGTGCCGACCTGCCGGATCCGGCAGGTTCCAGCCGGTGTCCTCGATGTTCCTTGCGGGCGCAGCGGCGGCATGCATGGCAACGGCCCCCGCCCTTCAGAGCGGCGCGTGGCGAGTGACCCGCCCTTGCGCACATAGCGTTGCACGGCCTGCGCATACCGCGCCCCCTGCGCAATGCATGCGCTCGTTGCATCCAGCCATGGTTTCCCCCCGGTCCCATTGGTTCGACGTTTCCGGGAAGAATATGTGAAGGGGCCCTGCGCGCCCATACTGCGGATGGATCAGATGGCGCAACAAAAGGACCGGGCGGGGTCATCCTTTTGGCGTTTCACGCAAGAAACAGAACCAAAACGAGCACCGCCATGACTGCCTTACTCAAGCTGGATTTCACCCTCGAAGCGCGCCTGGAGCTTGACACCCGCCAGTTCCAGCGTCACCGACACCGGCAAGTGCTCGTTGCCGGCGATGGTACCGTCGGCCATGGCCCTGGCTATCGCCTGTTCGATCTCGCGCTGTGAGCTGACGCCGACCACCTTCAGGAACTTGCGGATGCTGAGGTTGAAGGTCTCTTCGTTCATGGCTGTCTCCTGTGGGGAACCCGGGAATCACGGTTCGGGCCGCTACCCAGACAGCCTAGGCGATGGGGGGACTTTGTGCAGAGGCCTGGTGATCCGCCCGGAAGCAGGCAGTGCCCGGCAGTTGCCTGCCAGGCATCCGTCACCAATCAGACCACGCCTTGCTCGCGCAGCCTGGCGATGCGCTCGGCCGACATACCCAGCACCGATTCCAGCACCTGTTCGGTATGCTCGCCCAGCCGCGGCGGCGGTGCGTCGTATTGCACCGGGGTTGCCGACAGCCGCAACGGGCTCTTGACGGTCGGGCACAGGCTGCCGTCGTCGCGCACCAGGTCGATCTGCAGCTCGCGATGCCGCACCTGCGGGTCTTCCAGCACCTGGCCGTAGTCGTTGATCGGCCCGCACGGGATGCCCTGCGCTTCCAGCACCTGCACCCAGTGCGCCGTCGGCCGCGTGCGCATATGCGCCTCGAGCAGCGGCACCAGCGTGTCGCGATGGATGATGCGGCCGGGGCCGGTGGCAAAGCGCTCGTCGGCGGCCAGGTCGGGACGCTCGACGCCGCGGCAATACGCCTGCCACTGCCCGTCGTTACCGGCCGCCACGATCATGTAGCCGTCGGCGGTGGCAAACACATGGTAGGGCACCATATTGGCGTGCGCATTGCCGTAGCGCGGCATGGCCTTGCCGGTCACGCGCTGGGCGATGATCGGCGTGGCGCCGACCGCCACCACCGCATCGAGCAGCGCCATGTCGATATGCTGGCCCTCGCCGGTGCGCTCGGCATGGCGCAACGCGGCCAGCACGGCCACGGTGGCATACATGCCGGTAAGCATGTCGACCACCGCCACGCCCACCTTCTGCGGCCCGCCGCCGGGCAGGTCGTCGCGCTCGCCGGTGACGCTCATCAGGCCGCCCAGGCCCTGGAAGATGAAGTCATAGCCGGGCTTGTGCGCGCTCGGCCCGGTCTGGCCGTAGCCCGTGATCGAGCAGTAGACGATGGACGGGTTGATCGCCTTGAGGCTGTCATAGTCCAGCCCGTAGCGCTTCAGGTCGCCGACCTTGTAGTTCTCCAGCACGATCTGCGACTTGGCCGCCAGTTCGCGCACAATCTCCTGCCCTTGCGGGCTGGCGATATCGAGCGTCACCGACTGCTTGCCGCGGTTGGCGCCGGCAAAGTAGGTGGCGTCGCGCGACGGCTGCCCGTCCGCGCCGGGCAGCCAGGGCGGCCCCCACGAACGGGTGTCGTCGCCCGCGCCGGGCCGCTCCACCTTGATGACTTCGGCGCCCAGGTCCGCCAGGTTCTGCGCGCACCAGGGACCGGCCAGGATGCGCGACAGGTCCAGCACCCGCACGCCGGCAAGCGCGCCGTGCGCCGCGGCCTGGCTGCCCGCCATCAGATCGGATCCCAGCTGATCACATCGGGCGAACGCTCCAGCTTGAAGAAGCTGTTGCGCATCGCCGGCATGGCGATCTCGCCCACGGTTTCAGGCGTCCAGCCATCGCTCATGTGCACCGAGCGCACCGGGCGCGGCTGGCTCATCAGGATGATCTCGTTGGCACGCACCGCGAAGATCTGGCCGTTGACTTCGCTGGCGGCCGGGCTGGCAAGGTAGACCGCCACCGGCGCGATCTTGCCGGCTTCCATCTTCTGCAGCTTGGCCACGCGCGCTTTCTCTTCCGGCGTTTCGGCCGGGATCGAGCTGGTCATGCGGCTCCAGGCGAACGGCGCGATGCAGTTCGAGCGCACATTGAAGCGCTGCATGTCCAGCGCGATCGACTTGGACAGCGCGGCAATGCCCAGCTTGGCCGCCGAGTAGTTGGCCTGGCCCAGGTTGCCGATCAGGCCCGAGGTCGAGGTCATGTGCACGTAGGCGCCGCTCTCCTGGTCCTTGAAGTAGCTGGCCGCGGCGCGGCTGACGAAGAAGGTGCCGTGCAGGTGCACGTCGATCACCGAGCGCCATTCTTCTTCATTCATCTTGAAGAACATGCGGTCGCGCAGGTTGCCGGCGTTGTTGACCACGGCGTCGATGCGGCCGAAGTTGTCCAGCGCGAATTGCACGATGGCATTGGCGCCGTTCCAGGTCGACACGCTGTCGGTATTGGCCACGGCCTCGCCGCCGGCGGCGCGGATTTCCTCCACCACGCGCTGAGCGGGGCCGGCGTCGCCGCCCTCGCCGGTCATCGACACGCCGAGGTCGTTGACCACCACCTTGGCGCCGGCGGCGGCCAGTGCCAGCGCGATGCCGCGCCCGATTCCACCACCTGCGCCCGTCACCAGCGCGACCTTGCCTGCCATCAAACCGCTCATTGCGTTGCTCCTCTGAATACTTTTTGTGCGGTCACCGACCGCAAACCCGGCGAAACACCCCTGCGCCGCGGGCATTCGCCCGCCGGTGCGGTCAATCCGGATGTCCACGCCGCAGTGGATACGATAAATTGACGGCCGAGACTTTGGAATTCACGAATCACAAAACTGGCCTTTGGCCTGACGGAAGCCCATGCATTACGACCTGACCGACCTCCGCCTCTTCCTGAACGTTGGCGAGACGGAGAACCTGACCCGCGCGGCCGAACGCAGCTTCCTGTCGCTGCCCGCGGCCAGCACCCGGATCAAGCAACTGGAAGAGGCGTTCCAGACACAATTGCTGATCCGCCAGGTCAAGGGGGTGCGCCTGACGCCGGCGGGCGATGCGCTGCTGCGCCACGCGCGCGAGGTCTTCCGCGAACTGGAATGCCTGCACGCCGACCTGCGGCCCTATGCCAAGGGCGTCAAGGGCCGGGTGCGGCTGCTGGCCAACACCACCGCCACCAACTCGTTCCTGGCCATCGGCGTATCGCGCTTCCTGAGCGAGAACCCGGACGTGGACATCGAGCTGGAAGAGCACCTGTCGCAGGAAATCGTCTCGGCCATCAGCGCCGGCGCCGCCGACCTGGGCATCGTGGCCGGTGAAGTCGCCACCCAGGACCTGGACGCGATGCATCTGTGCAGCGATGAGCTGATCGTGATCGCCCCCGTCAACCACCCGCTGCCGGCCTTCAAGCGGCTGCATTTCGCCGACCTGCTCGATACCTGCCGCTTTGTCGGCCTGAACCAGTTCAGCGCGATCCAGTCGTTCCTGGACCGCATCGCCGGCGGCATGGGCAAGCGCATCAGCCTGCGCATCCAGGTGGGCAGCTTCGATGCCGTATGCCGCATGGTCGAGGCCGGCGCGGGCATCGCCATCGTGCCCAACAGCTGCGCGCGCCGCTACGCCAGCCGCAAGGTGCTGCGCTTTATCCAGCTGGAAGACGAATGGGCCAAGCGCGAGCTGCGCCTGGTGCGCCGCCCGGGGCGCGAACTGCCCCAGTTTGCCGAAACCCTGATCCAGTACCTGGTCGACGCGGCGCGCGAGCCCGTGTAAATCAGGGAAGCCGCCGACCGTTCAGCCGGCGGCCAGCCCGCCGCCCTGCACCACCAGCCCCGCCAGCGGGCTCAGCGACACCGCCATCACCACCAGCAGCAGGCCCATGGCGAACACACCGGGCCAGCTGGTGCGGCCACAGCGCGCCAGCGAGTCGTGCACCAGTTCCGGTGAGAAATGGTACTCGCGCAGGTGCCGGATGGTCGCCTCGGCATGCCAGCGGTAGATCTGGTTGCCATACATGCCCAGCAGCAGCGCCATGGCATACAGCATCGGCCGGACCGCCAGCGGCATCTTCAGCCCGAACAGCGCGTGCAGCACCGGTTCGGCGCAGACGATCAGCGCATAGACCCCCACCTGCCAGTACATGCGCCGGTAGGCCATCCAGAACGGCCCCAGCAGGCACGCCGCCCAGTTCCACGACATGCCGCCGCGTGCCTCTGCCAGGGACCAGCGCTGGCTGTAGTACGCATAGCGCGGCCCCACGAATGCGGCCAGCGCCGCATCGTCACGGATCGATGATTTCATGGCTGCCTCCCCCTGCTCTGCCACGGCCGCGCCTGTGGATCGCGGCGCAACCTGTGCCACAGCATAGGGCGCAGCGCGCGCGGGCAGCGTGCGCTGGCGCGCATTACTGTGGGAAATGACGCAAATTGGCGGGCAAGCGAACAGACCGGCGCACGCCGGGCGGCACGGGGTGCCGGATGCACCGGGCGCGGGTGCGCTATTTCCAGCGCTGCAGGACCTGCAGGATGACCAGCGTGAAAATGGTGGCGATCACCGCGGTGGTATCGCGACCCAGGCCGGCAGCCACGCCGATGGCCGCGACCATCCAGATGCTGGCCGCGGTGGTCAGGCCCTGGATGTGGGCTTCGTCGCTGTGCTTCAGGATCGCGCCGGCGCCAAGGAAGCCGATGCCGGCAATCAGCCCCTGCAGCACGCGGCTGATGTCGGCCAGCGGCGTCCCTGCCTGCAGCGGCACCAGCACGAACAGCGCCGAGCCCAGCGCCACCAGCATATGGGTGCGCAGCCCCGCTGCCTTGCCGGAGGCCTCGCGCTGATAGCCGATCAGGCCGCCCAGCAACACCGCCATGAACAGGCGTGCCAGGATGCGGGTGGCCTCGCCAGCGTCCGGCACATCGGCGAACTCGGCGCGCAAGACACTGTAGATCTCGGACCAGACCCCGTCCATGGCTCGTCTCCGGGTGCTTGGGTACAGACCTGAGCGTAGCACGGGATGGCCTGCCGGCAACCGGGCCGGCGGGCCCCAAGGCGCTCGCGCCACACCGCGCGGGCCGTCCGCCAGGCGCTTGCGGCTGCGTCCTACACCGCAAGCGGAAGCTCGCCGACAGTGCCGCCATGACGGCATTCCTATATTGGAATCACCGATTACCGTCATCGACAGGAGTTGCACCATGCCCTATATCCTTGCCTGGCTACTTGGCGTCCCGGCCTTCATCCTGGTCCTGATCTGGCTCTTCATGCACTGATTCCCAGGCCCGGCCTGCCAGCCATCCCCGCGCAAGAGGCCGCTGCGCCGGCCTCTTG
>NZ_JBYTAH010000014.1:0-6641 GCF_058787975.1 Cupriavidus sp. FW305-26 | reverse complement strand
CGCAACTGCGGGCGCCCCGGCGCCGCATGCAGCTTCCGCCCCCCCCCCGCTTCCGGCCCACCTAAGCCGCTCTTTCGCAAATCCGAATTTCAGCGTGCCGGGGGCTCGGGAATAATGGCCCCATTCAATCCGAGCGGGGCTACCCCATGCACGCACATCAGGATCCAGACCAGCTCTACCCCGAAATCCGCGAAGCGGTACGCGACCTCTGTGCCGGCTTCGATTCGGCGTACTGGCAACGGGTGGAAGAGCAGAACGCCTTTCCTGAGACCTTTGTCCAGGCTCTGACCCAGGCGGGCTGGCTGTCAGCGCTGATCCCCGAAGCCTATGGCGGCTCGGGCCTGTCGCTGACAGCCGCCTCGGTCATCATGGAGGAAATCAACCGCAGCGGCGGCAATTCCGGCGCCTGCCACGGCCAGATGTACGTAATGGGCTGCCTGCTGCGCCACGGCTCCGAAGCGCAGAAACAGCGCTGGCTGCCGGGCATCGCCTCGGGCGAGTTGCGCATGCAGTCGATGGCCGTGACCGAGCCCACCACCGGCACCGATACCACCAAGCTCAAGACCACCGCGGTGCGCCAGGGCGACAAGTACATCGTCAATGGCCAGAAGGTATGGATTTCACGCGTGCAGCATTCGGACCTGATGCTGCTGCTGGCACGCACTACGCCGCTGGACCAGGTCAAGCGCAAGTCCGAGGGCCTGTCGGTGTTTGTGGTGGACCTGCGTGATGCCATCGGCAAGGGCCTGACGGTCAAGCCGATCCGCAACATGGTCAACCACGAGACCAACGAACTGTTTTTCGACAACCTCGAAGTCCCCGCCGGAAACCTGATCGGCGAGGAAGGCAAGGGCCTGAAGTACATCCTTGACGGCCTCAACGCCGAGCGCATCCTGATCGCCGCCGAATGCATCGGCGACGGCTACTGGTTTGTCGAGCGCGCCAGCAACTATGCGCGCGACCGCATCGTGTTCGACCGCCCGATCGGCCAGAACCAGGCCGTGCAGTTCCCGATCGCGCGCTCGTACATCAATGTCGAGGCGGCCAGCCTGATGCGCTACAAGGCGTCGCAATTGTTCGACGCCGGCAAGCCATGCGGCAAGGAAGCCAATATCTCGAAGCTGCTGGCCGCCGACGCGTCGTGGGAAGCGGCCAACGTCTGCCTGCAGACGCACGGCGGCTTCGGCTTTGCCGCCGAGTACGACATCGAACGCAAATTCCGCGAGACACGCCTGTACCAGGTGGCGCCGATCTCGACCAACCTGATCCTGTCCTACGTGGCCGAGCATGTGCTCGAGCTGCCGCGTTCGTTCTAAGGCCCTACATGTCCCATTCCCCCAAAGGCATCCGTCCGCTCGACGGCATCCGCGTGGTCTCGCTCGAGCACGCCGTGGCCGCTCCCTTCGCCACGCGCCAGCTGGCCGACCTGGGCGCGCGCGTGATCAAGGTCGAGCGCCCCGGCGCGGGCGACTTTGCCCGCGGCTATGACGAGACCGTGCATGGCCAGGCCTCGCACTTCGTCTGGCTCAACCGCGGCAAGGAAAGCCTGACGCTGGACCTGAAGCAGGAAGCCGCGCAGAAGGTGCTGCACCAGTTGCTGGCCGATGCCGACGTGCTGGTGCAGAACCTGGCCCCCGGCGCCGCCGCGCGCATGGGCCTGGACTTCGACACCCTGCACGCCCGCTACGGCAAGCTGATCGTGTGCGATATCTCGGGCTATGGCGATGCCGGCCCCTATCGCGACAAGAAGGCCTATGACCTGCTGATCCAGGCCGCGGCCGGCCTGATCGGCATCACCGGCGGCCCCGACGAGCCCTCGCGCGCGGGTATCTCTATTGCCGACATCGCCGCCGGCATGTACGCCTATACCGGCATCCTGTCGGCGCTGCTGCAGCGCGGGCGCACCGGCGAGGGCGTGCGCGTGGAAGTGACCATGCTCGAAGCGCTGTCCGAATGGATGGGCTACGCGCTCTACTTCGGCCACTACGGCGGCACGCCGCCGGCGCGCTTCGGCGCCTCGCACCCGGCCATCGCGCCATACGGTGTGCACCGCACCGGCGACGGCGGCAGCGTGATCTTCGGCCTGCAGAACGAGCGCGAATGGCGTGCCTTCTGCGAGAAGGTGCTGGAGCAGCCCGAGCTGCTGCAGGACGAGCGCTTCGCCACCAACTCCGGCCGCGTCAAGAACCGCCCCGCCATGACCGAGATCATCGAGCAGCGCTTTGCCGCGATGACCGTGTCGCAGGCCGAGGCGCTGCTTGACGCCGCCCAGATCGCCAACGCGCCGATGAACGACATCGAAGCCATCTGGAACCACCCGCAACTGGCCGCCCGCAACCGCTGGCGCGAAGTTGCGGTGCCAGGCGGCATCATCGGCGCGCTGCTGCCGCCGGCCAACCTGTCGGGCGTGGATCCGGTGATGGGCGATGTGCCCGCGCTGGGCGCGCACAGCCGCCAGATCCTGGCCGAGCTAGGCTACGCCGACAGCGACATCGCCGCGCTGGCGGACCAGCAGACCATCTGAGCCAATGCCGGCGCCCGGGAAGACCGGGCGCCTTTTTTCTTTTCCCGCAAGCCCCTACTCAATCTCCGGAGCCGGCATGAGCCAACCCGCAGACAACACCTACCCGACCCGCCAGCTTTGCGACTTCCTGGCCGACCTCAAGCTGGCCGACGTGCCCGCGCCCGTGATCGAGCGCACCAAGGACCTGTTCCTGGACTGGATCGCCTCGGCCATCGCCGGCAAGGATGCCCCCGCCGTGCGCAAGCTGCAGGAGTTCGCCGCGGCCATGGGCCCGGCGCAAGGCGGCGCCGAAGTGCTGGTGGACCGCCGCCGCACCTCGCCCTACTTTGCCGCGCTGATCAACGGCGCCTCCTCGCACGTGGTCGAGCAGGACGACGTGCACAACAGCTCGGTGCTGCACCCCGCCGCGGTGGTGTTCCCTGCCGTGGTGGCAGCCGCGCAGGCCGAGGGCAAGACCGGCGCCGAAGTGCTGCTGGCTTCGATCGCCGGTTATGAGGCCGGCATCCGCATCGGCGAATTCATGGGCCGTTCGCACTACCGCGTGTTCCACACCACCGGCACGGTGGGCACGCTGGCCGCCGCCGCGGCCGTGGCCAAGCTCTACGGCCTCGATGCCGAAGGCATCAACCAGGCACTGGGCTCGGCCGGCACGCAGGCCGCGGGCCTGTGGGAATTCCTGCGCGACGCCGCCGACTCCAAGCAGCTGCATACCGCCAAGGCCGCGGCCGATGGACTGCAGTCAGCCTGGCTCGCGCGCGCCGGCTTCACCGGCGCGAAGCAGATCCTGGAAGGCGCACAGGGCATGGCCGCCGGCATGTCCAGCGATGCCAACCCCGCCTGCCTGACCGACGGCCTGGGCACGCGCTGGGCCACCGCCGAGACCTCGTTCAAGTTCTTCGCCTCATGCCGCCACACGCACCCGGCCGCCGATGCGCTCAAGGCGCTGATGCAGCGCGAAGGCATCGGCGCCGACCAGGTCGCCAGCGTCACCACGCACGTGCACCAGGGCGCCATCGACGTGCTCGGCCCGGTGGTCAACCCCACCACCATCCACCAGGCCAAGTTCTCGATGGGCACGGTGCTGGGGCTGGTGGCCGTGCACGGCCATGCGGGTCTGGGCGAGTTCGAGCAGCATGCGCTGCAGGACCCGAAGGTGACCGCCTTCCGCGGCAAGGTCGGCATGGAACTGGATGCCGAGATCAACGCCGCCTACCCGCGCCAGTGGATCGGCCGCGTTACCGTCACGACCACCGACGGCCGCACACTGGCGGCGCGCGTCGACGTGCCCAAGGGCGATCCCGACAACACCCTGTCGCGCCCGGAACTGGAAGCGAAAGCGCTGCAGCTGGGCGCGTTCCGCCACGGCGCGAGCGAGGCCGAGATGCGCGCCATCATCCAGCGCGTGTGGGCGCTGGAGCAGGCCCCGAACGTCAACGACTGGCTGCCCGCCGCAGGCTGAGGACCAAGACATGTCCACTGCAGTCACCTACCTGTTCGTGCCGGGCGACCGGCCGGAACGCTTCGACAAGGCCGCTGCCGCCGGCCCCGATGTGATGATCCTGGACCTCGAGGACGCGGTCCATCCGGACGCCAAGCCCGCCGCGCGCGCAGCCATCGCCGCGTGGCTGGCCGGACTGCCCGCGGCCAATGCCTTTGTCCGCATCAACGACAGCGCCTCGCCGTCCTTTGCCGCCGACCTGGCCTGGCTGCGCGCGCTGCCCCCGGGTACCGCGCTGGCAGGCCTGCTGGTGCCCAAGGCAGAAGATGCCGCCGCGCTGGCCACCATCGCGCAGGCCCTGCACGCGATCAACCCGCAGGGCGAACTGGTCGCGATCATCGAAACCGCGCTGGGCCTGCATCAGATCGACGCCGTGGCCACCGCCACCGGCGTGGCACGTCTTGCCTTCGGCTCGCTCGACTATGCGGTCGACCTGGGCTGCAGCCATACGCGCGACGCGCTCGCCTTTGCACGCGCGCGCATCGTGCTGGCCTCACGCGTGGCCGGGCTGCCGCCGCCGGTCGACGGCGTGACCACCGCACTGAAAGACGAAGCCGTGCTGGCCAGCGACGTTGCCTATGCGCGCGAACTCGGCTTTGCCGGCAAGCTCTGCATCCACCCGGCCCAGCTGGGCGCGGCGCGCGCAGGCTTCCTGCCCAGCCCCGAGCAGCTCGACTGGGCCCGCCGTGTGCTGGAAGCTACCGCCAGCGGCAGCCATGCGGTGCAGGTCGATGGCAAGATGGTGGACCGGCCCGTGATCGAGCAGGCCCGCCGGCTGCTGGCACTGGCGCAATAACCCGCCTTCCGGCCACTTTCACGCATTACAAGGCTTACTGTCATGACTGACGCCACTCCTGAACTCGAACGCCTGCGCGGCTGGATCGGCCGCAGCGAATCGCGCACCGAAACGCTGTCGCCGGAACCGGTGATCGGCCTCGCCGCCACCTTCGACCTCGACCCCGAGGCCGTCGCCGCCGGCCCGCTGCCGCCGCTGTGGCACTGGCTCTACTTCCTGCCGCGCGCGCCGCAGCGTGAACTGGGACGCGACGGCCATCCCACCCTCGGCGGCTTCATGCCGCCGGTGCCGCTGCCGCGCCGCATGTGGGCCGGCAGCGAACTGAGCTTCAGCCATCCACTGCATATCGGCGATACCGTCACGCGCACCTCCACCATCAAGGACGTGCAGTACAAGACCGGGCGCACCGGTGAACTGTGGTTTGTCGCCGTCGATCACGAGCTGACCGTCAACGGCAAGACCGCGGTCAACGAGCGCCACGATATCGTCTACCGCGCCATGCCCGACCCGTCCAGGCCGCAGCCGCCGCGCCCGCGCCTGGAGCAGGCCGCGCAGTGGCAGCGCACGCTGCAGGCAGATCCGGTGATGCTGTTCCGCTACTCGGCACTGACCTTCAACGGCCACCGCATCCACTATGACCGCCAGTACACGCGCGAGGTCGAGGGCTACCCCGGCCTGGTGGTGCACGGGCCGATGCAGGCCATGCTGATGCTGGACCTGGTGGCGCGCGAGCAACCGCAGGCGCGCGTGCGCCGCTTTGGCTTCCGCGGCCTGGCGCCGCTGTTCGACCAGGACACCATCATCGTTGGCGGCGCGGCTGATCCGGCGCAGGCTGGGCGGCTGGTGCTGTGGACGGGGGACGATGCCGGCGGGCAGGCGATGCAGGGGTGGGCGGAAGTGGAAGGTTAAGAGCCTGAAGCCTTATCTGCTCCGCTGGTTTGCTCCCCTCTCCCGCTTGCGGGAGAGGGGGCACACAAACGGTCGGTCAAGTCCTGCGGTGCCCACAATTGACACCAGCGGGACCTGCCATCTCAGTGAATCAGCGACCGACCGCGATTGGTTACCCGACCATCGCCTCCTCAATTCCCTCCGCGACTTCTTCTACCCTGTCGGCCAGCAATCCAAGGGAGGCCCGGCAGAGCGCTCGCAAGGCTCCAACGTAGCCGGCTGCAAGGCTACGCTCCCCTCTTCCTGTGCGTCACATTCGCTGTGCGTAACCAACGTCAGTACGCAGGCCGTGCCTCGCGCAACCGCATCGGCTTGATCCAAGAGATTCAATAGCAAGAGTTGCCGAGGAACAGGCAGCGCGTCCTCACGCGCTGCGCGGCGGGTTTCGGGACTGAACCGCGAAAGGGAATCATCGAGTCGGGGCGGGGTGAAGGCGTCGGGTTCAATGCCGGATTGGGACATTGCTGACCTCCATAGCGTAGAAGAGGAGGTACCGTTGATCGGGTTCTCACTCCCGGTTCCTGCTGTATTAGCAGCCCATCCAGTCTAGAGAACCCTGCCGTTCACAATCAAGGCGCAGATTGTGAAGGATCGATACGCTAAGTTGAGCGTCAGTTGCCGACGTCCACAGAGCGGAGAACTCCACGCCTTGGCGAAGGCACGCATCACGGTTTACAGGCGATGCCTTGATGGCATTCAAGAAGGTACTTCGGCAGATTTGTGGTGGTGGCTCTTGGAGAGGCCCCGGTTTCGCCCCTAAAGGGGCGAGTCGCTTTCTGTCGCTCGGACAGAAAGTGACCCGCCCAGCAGGGCGGAACAGGGCCGTCGACCTACAACAACATCGAACCAGCCCCCAAGCCCCTCCCCCCTCAATC